>DASPUT010000164.1 GCA_035622735.1 Thermodesulfovibrionales bacterium
CTATCACGCCGCACCTCCGCCGTCGCGAGGGTCGTCAATAAGGCGGAATGCATCGAGATAAGCACTCCCGACGGCACGGACTTCTTCCTCTCGAAGAAAGGCAGAACCGCATTGTCTGACACCGGGATACTCACGCGAAAAGGCTCTTTCGGCAATCTCCCTGCCGGCGAAGTATATCTTGCACCTCTGGAGGGCACCGCCAGGGGAAAACTTGTTCTCAGATGGGCGCCGACAAGGGAGTTATCGTCCCCTCTGACCCTGTCCGTGGAAAACGGTTCAGTCATAAAGATCGAAGGCGATGAGCCCTTCGGGGAAGTTCTGCGTCTTCGCTGCAGCGAGAAATGGGAGAATGCCAACATAGCCGAACTCGGTATCGGGACGAACGACAAGGCCGGAAGACCAGACAATATCCTCGAATCAGAGAAGATACTCGGGACTGTCCATGTCGCTCTCGGGGACAACAGTTCCTTCGGCGGCACGGTCAAGACGCCTTTCCATCAGGACTTTGTATTCTTCAAACCGACGGTAGTGCTCATTCACAGCGACGGGGCAAGAATGACCCTCATGAGAGACGGTAAATTCTCCGGAGAACTCCCCGCGCAACGTAATTGCGGATAGCATGCGCATGGCGTAGCCTTCGTTTTTTGTGGTGTCGAGTCTAGGATAAGGAGAGAACAACGTCTTATGGATAACATCGTAGTCTTCATTACCACTTCGGATGAGGAGGAAGCAGCGAAAATCGCACATGCCCTTGTGGAGGCCCGTCTTGCGGGCTGCGCGAATATCGTAGGCGGCCTGCGCTCTGTTTATCGCTGGGAAGGCAGGATCGAGGACGAAGCCGAGGTCCTCATCGTCGTCAAGACCCGCCTGAGTCTTTTCGAAGGCCTCTCAAGAAAAGTCAGGGAGCTTCACAGTTATAAGGTCCCGGAAATCATCGCCGTTCCCGTAGTCAAGGGTTCCGCAGATTACCTGAAGTGGCTGAAAGAAGTGACTGACTAGCATCGCGATGAAGACCGCTCTCTATAGGGAGCTTATCTGCAAAGGCTTCTGCCCTTTTCACAAGGATGGGAGGGATGATCTGACCTGCGGCACATACAATTTCCTCGAACGGATCCTTACCGCACGGGAACTCGAACGGGAGGTTCGACAGATAAGAGCGGTGCCGGACCTTCTCGGTGACCGTTCAATAAGAAGACTCATCTGCGGGAACTGTGATTTTCTGACAGATGGTTGCGGCTTCAGGGAGGGGACTGATTCGCGGCCGTGCGGCGGCTTTACCATCGTCGAATGGCTCATGCGAAGGTCGTTCATCCCTTTCGATGGGAAGGAGGGAGAAAGAAAAAAGCCCCGGAGTCGATGAAGCATAATTTCCCGTTTTCTCTAAATTAAATTTGCAAGAAATTAAGTTTACAAACATTATCGGTCTGCTCGCTGACATAATCTGTCGCAAGCCCCTCATCAAGTGCCCAATTTTAGTGAAATATCGCCTAAAATTACGAAATTTCTTTAGCATGAAGATTGCTTGTATGCTTATGGCAAGGTAAGAGAAGGAAAGAATAAGAAGATATCGGGTATGTCGAAAGTTTGCAAATTCGCGCGCTATTCGGATACTATTGAACGATTCTTTTTTAGAGGTGACAGGAATGCCGGATCGTGCAGGCATCTCGAATCATCTGTTTCGGGCGATATGCCTTCTTGGCGGAGACCCGCTGAGTCAGTGCGACCCTGGGGAGCCACAGCGTCGTTCCAATATTGGGGAACAAAGATCTCCCGGAAAATTCTATCTCTGAAGAAGTGAGGAAGACTTCAGAGAATGATTGCGAGGGAATAGGACATGCGCGACTCGAAGTGGAAACGAAACATGAAATTTCGAAGAAATACCCTCGTTCTTGCGGGGAATAATACAATCTTTCTCAAATATCTGGCGATCGCCTTAAAGAGAATGGGGTTTGAAGTCATACCAGCTGAAAATGGACTTGAGGCGATGAACCTCACAAAGATATTTGTCATAGATGCCGTCATTCTCGACGTCAACATGCCTGTCTCAGATGGAATCGAAACGTTAAAGAGGATGAAGGAGGATAGTCGGACTTCCGGGATGCCGGTCATTATGGTATCTGCGCATATGCGGCGTGAGACGATTGAAGAGTGTAAGAGACTGGGCTGTACGGAGATTCTCACAAAGCCGGTCAGTTTGAATGCGCTCCATGAGATCCTCCAAAAGAATGTCTTCCCTTCCGGATACGCACAGAGACAGCATTTTCGGGTCTTGTGGAACAGGGAGGTAACGGTAACTCTCCGTGAAGAATCGTATAGACTCTTTACGGAAAACCTCTCGGAACGAGGCATGTATGTGAGGATAAAGGAACCCTTCCCAGTAGACGCGCAGGTGGAGGTTTCCTTTCCATTACGAGAGGGGAAACATTTCACTCTGAGAGGTTCCGTCATCTATACAAGGGCGGCCCTCGATGATGTTTACGGGATTCCGCCGGGCATGGGGATAGAGTTTAGAGATCTTACCGATGATACTGCTAAGACGCTGAAGGACTATGTAACTGAGTTGTTGGAGAAAGAGATAGTAGCTTCTCCGGAAGAAAAGAGTGATTCGAAGACGTTCCCTCTAACCACGTAGCGCATGATGCAGTGACCTGGCGCTCGAATCGAACAGTCTCGCGTTAAGAAGGGGCTGCAGCACGATCAATGAGACAAAGGAAGGCTCGATGGCAAAGGCCAGAATCCTTGTTGTAGAAGACAGTGAAACGCAGGCGAGTAGGACAAAGGAGTTCCTCGAGGCGACCGGCTACGAGGTCCTATGCGCGAGAGACGGAATTTCTGCGATAAAGGCTGCGAAGACGGCTTCTTTTGATGTGATTCTCCTCGACCTCCTCCTGCCCGATTTAAACGGGAACGAGGTATGTCGCTGGCTGAAACTCAATAATGAGACGAGGGGTATTCCCATAATCATGCTCACCGTCAGGGGTTCCATAGAAGACAAGGTCGCGGGGCTGGAGGCCGGCGCCGATGATTACCTCCCGAAACCTTACAACGAAGTTGAACTGAACGCGCGGATCTATGCCGCTTTGAGGACAAAGGCCCTCCAGGACGAATTACGACAGAGGAACAAGCAAACGGAGGAACTGCTGACGAAAGTGGAGTTCTTGGCTATCACGGACCCGCTTACCATGCTCTTCAACAGAAGGCGCATCGAGGATATCCTTGAGAATGAATTGAAGGAAGGAAAACGGTATAAACAACCTATTACCTGTCTCATGATAGACGTAGACAATTTCAAACAGGTAAATGATCTCTACGGACATAAGGCGGGAGATTCGGTTTTGAGGGAAATCGCACAGCTCATAAAGCTTTCCTTGAGGGAAGTCGATATCGTCGCGCGATGGGGTGGTGATGAGTTCATCGCCATACTGCCTCAGACGGACATTAAGAGGGCCATCGAGCCCGCATCAAGAATCCTCGGTGCGATCTCGATCAGAAAGTTTGAGCAGATTCCGGCGGAACGGGTGACTGTCAGCATAGGAATCGCCTCTGCAGACGAGTTCACGGACACTGACGAAAAACTCATCAGTGCTGCTGATTTTGCCCTTTTCGAGGCCAAGAGAAAGGGAAGAAACAGGATTGAGGTCGCCCGCGAAGCGGAAAGAGGAGTCGAGTCTCCTTAGCCGGGGCTTTGTTCCTCCAAACCCCGTACCGATATTCCTTACGCCATGATAGGAAGAGAGAAGCCTGCAAACCGGCTGTCCGACATCGGCCGCTTCCTGCTCAGGGTGTTGCTCGACTTCAAACGCAATCAAGGCATCCTGTTGGCGGGTGCTGTCGCTTACTACACCTTGCTCTCAATCGTTCCCATGTTGATCCTCACGTTAATTGTGCTCTCACATTTTATGGACGAGGGCCAGCTCTTTCATACCGTATCTACGAATCTCGAAATGGTGGTCCCTGTCTACGCGGCGGTCCTGACCGAACAGGTGCGGGCGTTCCTTCGGCACCGCGAACTGGTGGGGGTCATCGGTTTCCTCGTCATGCTGTTCTTCAGTTCCGTGGCCTTCACCGTGCTCGAAAACGCGATGTCGGTAATCTTTTTTCATCGCGTCAGGATTAAACGCCGTCATTTTCTCATCTCCGCTGTCATTCCGTATGTGTACATCTTCTTGCTGAGTCTGGGCGTACTGCTCGTGTCGCTTATTGCGGGAGCACTGGAGAGAGTCGAAAGCAGGCAGTTATTACTTTTCGGATGGGCCCTAGGGCTCGGAGGAGCGTCCGGGCTTGCGCTCTATGTATTGGGGATGATCGGCGAGGTGTTCATGCTCACTTCGCTCTACCTGGTCATGCCTGTCGGGCGCATCACCTTTCGCCATGCCCTTATCGGCGGTACGGCCGCAACGTTTCTGTGGGAGATAACCCGTCGCGTCCTGGTCTGGTACTACTCAACCCTGTCGCTCGTAAACTTAATTTACGGTTCCTTCGCTGCAACAGTGGTTGCTCTTCTCAGCATTGAAGTTGCGGTGGTTATTCTTCTCCTCTGTGCCCAGGTCATTGCCGAGCTCGACCGTGACAAATACAGATCGCTCAAGGAAACATCGGGGTTTGAAACGTAAATTCGGTGTCTTTTCTTCTTGCCTTATGCTCTGTCTCTTATTTCTTCTTGCTCACGGTCTTGCTCACGGTCACCCGTTAGATTATTTCCATGTCTTCTAGGGTAACCGGCCCGTTACCGCCACCTATTGTTATTGTCCCCTGAACCTTGGTACGACCAATCTTACTC
>DASPUT010000165.1 GCA_035622735.1 Thermodesulfovibrionales bacterium
AAATGATAAAGTTTTCGAACATGAGACTCGGTGAAAAGACCGAAACCTCCATCAGGAAGATAAGCCATACGAAACTGGTCATCTTCTCCCTTGTGGGCCTGGGCCCTCTATTCGCCTTAGTCCTCGCGATCATCTTCCTGCAGGGCTTCACAAAGCCGGTCAACGCCATCCTGGACGCGACGAGAGTACTGAAGTCCGGTAACCTGGATCACAGGATAGAAGGGCTGAAGGACGAGTTCGGAGAGGTAGCAGCGTCCTTCAATGACATGGCGTTTTCCCTGAACGAGCAGATGCACAAGATGCAGAGGGCGGAGCAGATGACCCTCGTCGGCGAGATGGCCGCCTCAATCGCCCATGAGGTCAAGAACCCTCTTACCGGAATAAAGATCGCCCTGCAGATGCTTTCGGAGAACAAGGGCCTGTCGCAAACCGAGAGCGAAATCGTAAACGCTTCGTTCTCCCAGATCAAGAGAGTGGAAGCGCTCATCAGGGAAGTCCTCGATTTCGCTCGTCCGAAGGAGCCCGAATACAGCCTCGCGAGCATCAATGGCCTGATCGAAAAGACGGTATCCTTCATTGAGGCAGTATCCGTCCAGTCGAAGAATAATTCCGATGTCAAAGTGCTGAAGACGCTATCAACCGACATCCCTGACGTCCTCATAGACCCGATGCAGATGCAGCAAGCGATCATGAACGTCGTCCTGAACGCCTATGACGCCATGCCGCACGGGGGGCTGCTCACGATTAAGACAGCCCGTTATGACGGCTCATGTGCCATGACCGTGACCGACACGGGAACAGGGATCGATGAGAAGAACCTCCAGAAGCTCTTTAAACCGTTCCACACGACAAAACAAAAGGGAACAGGCCTCGGCCTGCCGATTACGAAGGGGATTGTCGAAAGGCACGGAGGCACGATAACGGTCGAGAGCAAGACAGGACAGGGGACTACGGTCACGATAACCCTCCCGCTGGATAGGGAAGGGCGGGTCGCAGGGGAGAAAGCATGACCGCTCCCGCTCAGAAGGGCAAGAATATCTATATCGTTGAAGACGACGAACTCCTGTCTCTCGTCCTGTCGGAGGGCTTCAGAAAGGAAGGATACGAAGTCTCCACGGACACTGGATTTTCCGGCGTTATCAAGAGGATAGAGGAGAGGAGTCCGGACATCCTCTTCCTCGACGTAACCTTGCCTGACAACAGCGGTCTCGATATCCTGAGAGAACTCGGACGCAATGATAACGCCTTCCCGATTATCATGATAACGGCTGACGACACCGCGGAAACAGCGGTAAACGCGATGAAGCTCGGCGCCTACGATTACGTGACCAAACCGTTCGAGATGGAGAAGCTGAAGATCATTGTGCGAAACGCCCTTGAGGCGAGCGATCTCAAGAGAACGGTAAAGCAGTACCGGGACGGCTCCCCGGGCACCTCGATTATCGGGAGATCCCCGGCAATGGTTCGCCTCACTGATGAGATAAAAAAGCTTGCAAAGCAGAGAGTTTTGAATCTCCTCGTCTTGGGGGAGAGCGGGACAGGGAAAGAGCTTGTTGCCCGGGCGATACACAATGCGAGCCCGGCCTCGATGAATCCCTTCATCGCCATAAACTGTGCCGCTCTTCCGCACGGGCTTCTCGAAAGTGAACTCTTCGGTTACGAAAAGGGGGCTTTTACGGACGCGAAGGGACAGAAGAAGGGGCTCTTCGAGGAAGCGGACGGGGGTACCCTCGTTCTCGACGAAATAGGTGATATGGACACCTCGTTACAGGCCAAATTGTTGAGGGTTCTCGAGAGCAGGACGATCCGGAGAATCGGGGGTTCCAAGGAGATCCCCTTTGACCTCATGGTAGTCGCGACGACGAACAGGGACCTCAGCAGGCTCCAGGCGGAGGGCAAATTCCGCCAGGACCTTTTTTTCCGGCTCAACATGTTCACCCTGAAGATCCCTCCTCTCCGGGAGAGGAGGGAGGACATCCCCCTCTTCATAGATCATTTTTTTACCATGTTTAAGAATGAGTTCGGAAAGCCTTCTCTGGCGATCTCTTTCGAGGCGGTCGAAATCCTCACGGACTATGACTGGCCGGGGAATATAAGGGAATTGAAGAGTCTCTTTGCGAAAGTCTGTCTCCTTGAGGAGGGGCCTGTCATCCTGCCGGAGCATATCTTGCCGAGGCTCGAGATTTCGGTTCCACGGGAGCAGGTCGCCGGCTTTCTCGATTCAGGCCTGTCCCTGGGCGATATCGAAAGAAAGATCATCGAGGAGACCTTGGGCAAGGCAAAGGGTAACATGAAAAAGGCTGCAAAGCTTCTCAATATCAGCTACGACACCTTCAGATACCGGATGAAAAAGTTCGGAATTAAGTGATCTGCGGGTGAACATCGGGCTATCTGGATAGCAGGGACGTGAACAGTCTGCACTGACCCGCAGGTTTCTTCTGAAGGAATTATCTTGTAGGACCGGCTTAGGTGCTTACTGTCTCGTTGCCGGGCGGGTAGTTGACAAGCAGGATGATTTCAGGGATCTCAAAAGGCTTTCTCACGAAAGAAAACGCACCCTCTTCGAAGGCCCTGAGTTTATTGGCTTCCGAGTCGTCTCCTGTCATGACGATTATCTTTGTTTCGGGCGATATTCTCTTTATCTCCTTGATGAGTTCGAGGCCGTCGGCATCGGGGAGATGAACGTCGAGGAATACATAACCGAACGGAATGCTATCGAATTCACCAATGGCGTCTTTTCTGCTGCATGCCGTAGTGACGGACAGACCTCTTGAGGAGAAGATTTTCTCGAGTCCCCAGCAGGTGAGGTTGTCGTCGTCGATTATGAGGATGTTCTTGTTCATACGTTGCCGATATTCTGGTTGCAAAATGCATGCCAAAATTAATAAAAGTTAACAAAAGGTAACGAAAGAGATCGACTATTGCGATACCGTTCTCAGGAAAGCCGGGATTATGCCAAAGCGGGGAAAGTCTTATAACTGTGTCCTCGCAAAGTGTGGGGAAACTGGGACTGACTGAGAAGAGCATGGACCAAATGCATTATTCCTGGAAGGCTCCAGGAGACGGTTTATTTATGCTCTCTACGGCTCTATAAACGACGCTCGTACACTTCGGGGAGAGATTTGATAGTCAGGGTTCAGGGTCAAGGGAGAGTTCTCAGCGTTGCACAGAGCTTTGAGTCTCTCCGTGCCTTCAGACTAAAGATCCTCCGGAATCCTCGACGCACTGTTAAGTCGACATAATCAAAATGGTCTGTTTGTCAGCCGTATATTAATAAGTGGTTTATATAGTTAGTTCCATTATTATAAAGTATTACTTTATAATACTAGTATCAACTTACTGGTAAATAATAATAATCAGCAAAAAAGAGCCAGGAACCGAGAGGAGAGAAGACAAAAAGAAAGATTCCTATTTCCCTTTTTCAGCTGGCTTCGCCGGGGCCTGTGTCTTTGGAGGTTCGGGTGC
>DASPUT010000166.1 GCA_035622735.1 Thermodesulfovibrionales bacterium
TCGGCAGACCCAATGTCGGGAAATCAACCCTCCTGAACAGCATCCTCGGTGAAAAGGTCGCGATCGTCACCTCGAGGGCGCAGACCACCCGCAAGAAGATTATCGGTATAAGGACGTCACGCGACAGCCAGATCATCTTCATCGATACTCCCGGGATACACAGGCCCTCGAACAGATTGGGCGAATTCATGCTCCGGGAGGCGAAGGAGGCGCTGAAGGACGCGGACGTCATCTTCCTGATGGTCGAACCTCAAGCGGCCGGTCCCGGTGACCGGTTTATCATTAATTCTCTGAGGGAATCAGGCACGGCCCCTCCGGTGTTTCTCATCATAAACAAGATAGACCTGATAAAGAAGACAGAGATCCTCCCGCTCATCGAGGAATTCAGCGGGCTCTATCCTTTTGAAACGGTTTTCCCTTTGTCCGCCCTGAACCCGGACGATGTGAAGATGCTCGTTGATACCGTTGTCGGGAAACTACCTCAGGGGCCCAAATATTATCCTGATGACGCTATTACCGACGAGTACGAGCGTTTTCTCGTTTCCGAGATAATCCGTGAGAAGGTCATGGAATTAACGAAGGACGAGGTGCCCCATGCGGTCGCCGTCGAGATCGTGCAGTGGACCGAAAGGGAAGACGGACTGACCTCGCTGTCGGCGAATATTTATGTTGAAAGGCAGGGGCAGAAAGGTATTATAATAGGAAAAGGCGGGGGGAGACTCAAATCCATCGGCACCGCGGCAAGGGCTGATATCGAGCGTTTCCTGGGACGAAAAGTTTTTATGGAGTTGTGGGTAAAGGTCAAAGAAGACTGGCGGAGCGACCTGAGGAAACTGAAAGAAATGGGGTTTGAATAGATGCTTGTTCAGATGAAAGTGGAGGGTCTGCTCTTCGATCCCCGGAGCAGCATGTACATCCTGCTCCTGAGACAGATCGACGGCAACGACACCCTTCCCATATGGATCGGGAAGCCCGAGGCTGATTCGATCGCCCTCGCCCTCGGAAAGGTTGCGACGCCGAGGCCGCTTACCCATGACCTCATCAAGAATATCGTCATCGGTCTTAAGGCGAAGGTGACGAGGGTCGTGGTGACGGAAATATTCGATAACACCTATTACGCCCTCATTCACCTTGTCGACGGCAAGAAAGAAGTGACGATCGATTCGAGGCCGAGCGATGCCGTTGCCGTCGCCTTGAGAGTTGAGGCCCCTATCTTTGTTGAAGAGGGGATCCTCGAAAAACGGAGCAGCGATGAGCTTGAAGACTGGCTCAAGAACCTGAAACCCGAAGATTTCGGTAACGTCATGTAATGCTTCAGAGAACCGAAGCGATAGTCCTGAAGACCACTCCCTTTTCAGAAGCAGACCTTATCGTTACCTTCCTTTCATCTGACTGCGGATTGCTGAAGACCTTCGCAAAGAGCCCGCGGAAAGTGAAGAGCAGGTTCGGGAGCAGTCTCGAGCCTTTGACCCATGCAAAGATTTCATTTTGGGGCAGGGAGGACGCCGGCCTCCCGCGCCTGACACAGTCGGATATCGTCAGGCCCTTCCAGTCCGTACGGGATGACCTTGAGAGTTTCTTCAGCATGGCGGAGATACTCGAGCTCACGCTGAACCTTCTGCCGGAGCGCGAGCCGAACAGAGATATCTTTCGTCTCCTCTGGGGGATTCTCGATGCGATTGATACGGATTATTCCCGCCTTCGCCTTGATAAGCGGCGATCAAAGGGATTCCTCGATTGTCTCGTGCTCTTCTCCAAGGTGAAACTGCTCGACATGGCCGGTTACGGTCCCGCCCTTGAAGGATGCGCGCGGTGCGGCAGGTCGGGCGTTAACTTCTATATAGCGCATGGCTCGGTCATCTGCGGGGCCTGTACCTCTGCTATGGATGGGCAGATAAAGGTTTCGCCGGGCGCGATCGAACTCTATGCGACTCTGCGGAAGTGGGAGACCTCGAAGATCGCGAGGATACGACCGTCTGGGACCATGCTCGCCGAATTATCCGGTCTGATCGACGCCCATCTCCGGTATACCCTATCGAAGCCTCTGAGAACGAGGGGCCTCCAGGTGTGACCGCTTGGTATGCGGTTTATGCTCTTTTCATGGGGGTTGTGCCTTGACAGGAAGGCTCTGGTTGATATATAAAATGTGTTACAAACACACAGCCGTTTCTGTACCGTGTAAGGTTTAAGCAATGAATAAGCGGGATACCCTGAGAGATCTTTTTTCTATTCAGGAGCGGGTGAACAGGCTCTTCGAAGACGCCATGGGCGGGGCGGCGGCCCCTGAAGACGCGGGGGGAGGTACGTGGTCTCCTGCAGTAGATATCTATGAAGCAGGGAGCGAGTTTGTCGTCGAAGCGGAACTCCCGGAGGTTGCGCAGTCCGATATAGAGATAAAGGTTCAGACCAACACGCTCACCATCGAGGGAGAACGAAGATCCCGGAGGGCTACGATGGAGGGCTATCATCGGATTGAACGTGCCTACGGAAGGTTCTCGCGGTCGTTTCTCCTTCCTGGTTCGGTCGATCAGGAGACGATAACGGCGACCTTCAGGGATGGGGTGCTCCGGATCGTACTCCCCAAGAAAGTGGAAGTGTCGCCGAGGCAGATCGAGATCGTCGAACGATCGTAATTCCGGTCGTCGTTTTCGCGGGACGCAGTCGGTAATCCTTCTCAATGGTGAAAGGGGTAAATGGGAAAGATACGTGTAGCTATTGCCGGTATCGGAAACTGTGCGAGTTCTCTCCTCCAGGGAGTCGCCCACTACAAAAGACTCGGTGATCGGCATCCCGACAGATCGCTCGGCCTCATGCATTATGAACTCGGGGGATACAGGCCTTCCGATATCGAGTTCGTTGCTGCCTTCGACATCGATAAAAGGAAGGTCGGCAGGCCCCTCAGGGAAGCTGCGTTTGCGAAACCCAACTGCACCAAGGTATTCAACCCCCGCATCCCCGACTATTCCGTGAAGGTCCAGATGGGTGAGGTCCTCGACGGCGTCGCTTCCCATATGAAGGATTATCCTGAGGACAGGAGGTTTGTCGTCTCCGATAAAAAGGCCGTTCACGTTGCCCTCGTCCTCAAACGGTCAGGAGCCGATATGCTGATATGCTATATGCCGGTTGGGGCTGAAAGGGCCACGGCCTATTATGCCGATGCCTGCTTGAAGGCCGGAATCGGTTTTATCAACTGCGTGCCGGTCTTTATCGCCTCCGATAAGAACTGGGCAAGACGGTTCGAGGAAAGGCGGATACCCGTTATCGGGGACGACATCAAGAGCCAGCTCGGTGCAACCATCATTCACCGGATGCTCACCCGTCTCTTTGAAGACAGGGGCGTGAAGCTCGACAGCACCTACCAGCTCAATGTCGGAGGCAATACGGACTTCCTCAACATGCTGAACCAGTCGAGACTGAAATCGAAGAAGATTTCGAAGACGGAGGCGGTCCAGTCTCAGCTCCATAAGCCCCTGCTGAACGAAAACATCCACATCGGTCCATCCGATTACGTGCCGTGGCTTTATGACAACAAGGTCTGTTTTTTGCGGATGGAGGGGAGGGGGTTCGGCAATATCCCCATGAACATAGAACTGAGACTTTCCGTGGAGGATTCGCCGAACAGCGCGGGCGTCGTCGTTGATGCGCTGAGATGCTGCAAGATCGGCCTTGACAGAAAGGTCGGCGGTGTTCTCATTTCTCCTTCTTCGTATTTTATGAAGCATCCGATTCAGCAGTTCTCCGATGAGGATGCGCGGGACATGGTAGAGGAGTTTATTGCGGGAAAGCGGGAGAAGTGAGAAACTGGAGGAGGTTGTATGACCGAGGCGATCATTAAGGTTGAAGGAATGAGTTGTATGCATTGCGTCGGGAGAATAAAGAAGGCCCTGGAAGGCCTGAAGGGCATTCAGGCATCGGATGTCCAGATAGGACTCGTAAAGGTAACATTCGATGAAAAGAACCTTTCGAGAGGGGATATCGAAAAGGCCGTTGTAAGTGCAGGGTATAAGGTAGCCGCGTAACGCGTCCGAATTCATGCCGGCACGGGCGGAACCCTCTCCGCCCCGGTCATGCCGAAGAGAGCCCGGCTTTTCCCTGAGCCGTCATCTTCGGCAGGCGCATCAAGAGCATTCCCGATCCTCCTCGCAGCCGTTGAG
>DASPUT010000167.1 GCA_035622735.1 Thermodesulfovibrionales bacterium
ACCGGCATAAGACAGAGGTCCTCCTCAAGGCGAACGGGGTGATGATCCAGGCGGAAAGCATCACCGGGGACATCTATTCCTCGATAGATGAGGTCGTCGAAAAATTGGATAAGCGGGTCAAAAAATATAAGGAAAAACTCGTATCCCACCGGAAGGGTGACGCAAGAACCCCGGCAGCACCGGAAGCACCGCAGCCGGCGGCCGATACCGGAAGGATCATCAAGAAAAAACGTTTTGCCATGAAGCCGATGAGCCCCGATGAAGCCGCGATGCAGATGGAACTCCTCGATAAGGATTTCTTCATCTTTTCGAACGATGCGAGCGGTGAGATAAACGTCATCTACCGCAGAAACGACGGCAATTACGGTCTCATTGAGCCGGTGAAATAATACGGCCGCGGGACGGGATTGAAACCCCTTATCGTCATCATAACGGGCCTCGCCGGTTCCGGAAAGACCGTCGCGTTGCGGGCACTCGAAGATCAGGGCTTTTACTGCGTCGACAACCTGCCGGTAACCCTCATGGGGCCTTTTACGGCGGTCGTAACGGCCGATGACCATACGAGGAAAGTGGGCGTCGGCATAGATGTGAGAGAAAAGAAGTTCCTCCCCGAGCTCGATTCCGTTCTCAGACTCCTCCGCGATAAATACCGCCTCGAGATCATCTTCCTCGAGGCCGAGAAGGATGCCCTGATCAGGAGATTCAAGGAGACGAGGAGACCTCACCCGCTCGTGTCGGCTGAGATCGATATTGAAGAGGCGATCGATATCGAAAAATCGATGCTCCTCCCCCTGCAAAGAGAGGCTTCACGCATCATCGACACCTCGGCGCATACCCCCCATCAATTACGGTATCTCATATCGTCGCTCTTCAGAATGCCTTCCCGGGGCGCCGCGATGGCGGTGACGCTTCTGTCATTCGGACATAAGTTCGGCATACCGCAGACCGTAGACATCCTCTTCGACGTGCGCTTCCTTCCCAATCCGCACTTCGTGACCGGACTCAGGGATATGAAGGGGACCGATCCGGCCGTGCAGGACTTCGTCCTGAGACAGCCGCCGGTGGCGGAGTTCATGGAGAAAGTGGCGGGATTACTGAACTTCCTTATCCCCCGGTACGTTGAGGAAGGAAAGGCGTACCTGACCATCGGATTCGGTTGCACGGGAGGCAAACATCGCTCCCCTGCGATAGTCGAAAAGATTTCAGAGATGATAAAAGACAACCCGATAGACGTCAGCATAGTTCACCGGGATCTCTAGGCAGGTCAAGAACCCATGATATACCTCGACAACAACGCCTCGACCCCTGTCGATCCCGAGGTAGCGGCTGAGATGCTCTCTGCAATCAGATCTAACTACGGGAATCCTTCGAGCGGTCATGAGATCGGCATGAGGGCGAAGGCCTCGGTCGAAAAGGCACGCTCGCAGGTTGCGGCGCTGCTAGGCGTCTCCCCCGAAGAGATTATTTTCACCTCGGGCGGTACGGAATCGAACAACCTCGCCATCATCGGCCTGGCGCACGAAAAAGGCAAGGGCCACATCATAACATCGGTAATCGAACACCCTTCCGTGATAAATCCCTGCAGGCACCTCGAGGGCAGCGGCTTTTCCGTCACCTATGTCGGGGTCGAGGGGGATGGCAAGGTGAGGGTCGACGAGGTGAAGAAGGCTATCCGGGGAGATACCTTCCTCATAACGATCATGCATGCGAATAACGAAACGGGTGTATTACAGCCGATAGAAGAGATAGGCGCGATAGCCCGGGAGAAGGGAATAGTATTCCATACTGACGCCGCGCAGACCATCGGAAAGATCCCCGTGAGGGCGAACGACCTCGGCATGATGACGATCGTATCCCACAAATTCTACGGGCCGAAGGGCATCGGTTCGCTCCTTGTAAGAAAAGAAGTCACATTACATCCCATCCTTTTTGGCGCGGGACACGAGAGAGGACTGCGACCCGGCACGGAGAATGTCCCCGGGATCGTCGGGTTTGGAAAGGCCTGTGAGCTGTCGCAGCGCTATCTCAAGGAGAGAATTACCCGGACGCAAAACATCACGGATAGCCTCTTCGGGGGTCTGAGGGAGAAGATTAAGGGATTGCGGCTCAACGGGCACGAAACGGATCGGTTACCGAATACCCTCAACATAGCGATCCCCGGCATAGACGCTATCGATCTCATCGAAGCGGTAAAGGACGCGGTGGCCGTTTCGTCGGGTTCCGCCTGCCACTCGGGCCGGAGAGAGGCTTCTCCTGTTCTAAAGGCGATGGGCATCAGCGATGAGGACGCCATGGCGTCTCTGAGGCTCAGTACCGGTAAGGACAATACCGAAGAGGAGATGCGAGAGGCAGAGAAAATAATCGCGAAGGTCGTCCTCTCGATCCGTTCGGGATAGGCTTCCGTTTCGCGCCTCCCGCGCTGGGGAGCCCCTTTCAGGCTGACCGACATTCTCTCCCTCACGGGCAGATTATGGAGGACATTTCCGGTATAATCTTCTTACTACCATGACCCTGAGAGTCCCGAGAATATTCTTTGTCGTATACCTCTGTTCCTTTTCGAGTCTCGCCTATGAGATAGTTCTCACGCGAATCTTTTCGATCTCCCTATCGTATCACTTCGCCTTCATGATCATCAGTATCGCGATGCTCGGCCTCGGCGCAAGCGGTACCGTTCTCTCGCTCTATCCGAAGATGAAAGACCCCGCCCGTATCCCTATCTATACTTTTTTTCTCGGCATCAGCATCTCTCTCGAATATCTCCTTTCGAACATGATACCTTTTGATCCCGTCAGGCTTTCGTGGGAAAAGGCACAATTGCTCTATATCGGTCTTTACTACGTGACACTCTCCGTGCCGTTTTTCTTCACCGGATCGATCACCGCAACCGCCTTCTCGTTACTGAGCAGGTATTCCGGACTTCTCTATGGCGCCGACCTCGTCGGCGCAGGCACGGGATCCATCGGTATCCTCGGGCTCACGACGGTCACCTCACCGGAGCATGCGGTCTTCGCCGTCTCTACAATCGCGCTCATGGCATCGTTCGCTGCAGGCGGTAAGAGGCTGAAAGCGCTCTCTCTGCTCTTCATCCTCTTCAACGCCTCCCTCTTCCTCTTTCACCCCACATTCGCGGGCATAAGGATGTCCCCTTACAAAGGGCTCGGGGCTGCCCTGCGGTACCCGGGAGCGAGGCACATGAAGACATATTACAATCCCTTCTCCCGGATAGATCTCTTTCGGAGTCCCGCCGTACGGTTCGCACCCGGGCTCAGCCTCCGGTATCTCGAGCCGTTGCCCGAACAGATAGGCCTATCGGTGGACGGGGGCGGCATCACAGCGGTGACATCTTCTCTGGATGAAAAGTCCCTTTCCTTTCTCGGACACCTCCCTTCTGCGCTCGCCTATGAAGTCGGCGGCAGGGACAATGCGCTGATCCTCGATCCCGGAGGCGGTCTCCAGGTTCTCGTCGCTGATCATTACGGCGTGAGGGAAACCGACAAGGTAGAGGCAAATCCCCTCCTCATCGATGTCATGAGGCGGGACTTCAGCAGGTTTTCGGGAGGGATATATGATGAGAGAACATGGACCGGACTCGGAAGGTCTTGGCTCGAGGCGCGGGCAGAGGAATTCGATGTCATCGACATCTCCCTCATGGGCGCACAGTTGATCGGTTCCTTCGGGATATCAGAGGATTACCGTTTCACGGTGGAGGCATTCAGGGGATACCTTAATCACCTGAAACCTAACGGGGTACTCAGCATAAACCTTTATCTGCTCCCTCCGCCGAGAATCGAGCTGAGGCTCCTCATTACCGCCGTAACCGCGCTAAGGGAACTCGGGGAAACAGGCATCGAACAGGAGATTGTGGCCGTCCGGAGCTGGGACAGCCTCTGCATCCTCGTCAGGAAGTCACCCTTCACTTCAGGTGCGATAGACTCGGTGAGGAGATTCTCAGGGGAGCGGAGATTCGACCTCGTGCACTATCCCGGCATTCGGAAAGATGAGTCCAACCGATACATCCGAATGCCTTCGGACACATATTTCATCGCCTTTCAGAATATCCTGAGTCCTTTCACCCGTGAACGGTTCATCGAGAATTACCTCTTCGACATCACCCCCGTCCGCGACGACAGACCTTTCTTTCATTACTTCCTCAAGCTGACGAACATCAGGGAGATTTACCGGACGATGGGTGAAAAATGGCAGTTCTTCATCGAAGAGGGGTACATCCTCCCTGCCCTCTTCCTGCAGGTCATCGTCCTGAGCCTCGTTCTCATTTTCGTTCCTTCTCTGAGGAGGCTGCAGACGATTCAGTCAGCTGCGACAGACAAGAAGTTCCTGCCCTACTTTGCTTTTCTGGGCGTCGGATACCTGTTCGTTGAGGTCGCCTTAATCCAGAAGATGGTCCTCCCTCTCGAATATCCTCCTTACGCGGTCGCGACGGTGCTTGCTTCGGTTCTCATAGGCTCGGGACTCGG
>DASPUT010000168.1 GCA_035622735.1 Thermodesulfovibrionales bacterium
TAACAGGAAAACCCTTTGTAGTCAAATCGGCTGATGTCAGCACCGGTCTAGTATTTTGTTGCACAAAGCAACATGTCGCGTTTGGGCTGAAACAGCAAATGAAGGTATCGAAAGCCACTGACGATGACGGTGCTATTAAGCCCTGTAGCTCTCTCACGTGCCTTCCGAAAGATGGCCGGCTTTCACTTGAGCCGGGAGTGCGTTGCGTTATGCATCAAGTCATATTTTGGGAGATGATCGCCTAATCTCATAAAATCACATGAAATCAATTAGTTTTGAATGATGCAGGCTCTGGCATGAAAGATGATTATAGAAATAGATAAATGGGACTACAAAACTATGAAAGGAGGCAGCAAAAGATGAAAGGCTTTAAAGAAAGATGGGAGAGACTGTTTTCTGCGATAACCTTTGCAGAAGCCGGAGAGTTTGACACAGCGAGGGAGATCATGAGAGAGAAGAAAAGAGAAGAGAAGCGCGACATGCAGATTACGCGAAAGACAGCTCGCATTTCCGCTCCGGGAGCAAGAAGGTAGGTCTTACTATTATGGGAAACCTGAAAAAGAAGGTAGAAGATTTGCTTTCCGCAGTCTCCTTTGCGGAGGAGGGTGAGTTTGAGACCGCAAAGGAATTCATGAGGGAAGAGAGACGGGTTTTGTTGGCTGTCAGGAGCGGACAGCTGGACAGAAAGACGATTCGGTATGCCCTGAATACCTGCAAGAGGATAGGTGCCGGTCTTGACATCCTTTACATTACACCCTCGGAAGTCACCGATCCGGTTCTTGAGGAGGGTTTCTCGGAACTCGAGAGGGAAGGTATCAATTACCGGATCGTTAGGAAGAATGGCTGTCTGAAACAGGAGATTATCGACTATACAACGTCGAAGAATGAAATCCTCTTTGCGGTAACAGAGTCTTCAGAGAATCTGGATGTCGACTGTAAAGAGCACGGCAAAAGGCTTTCCGAAGCGTGGCGGAATCTCAAATGCCCGTTGGTAGTCGTCACTGAAGGTGTTTCATAACGCGGAAACAAACACTGAGCGGTGTTTATCAAATAAGGAGGAAAAAATGGCAAGTAGCGTAAACAGTAAGAAGAAACCCTATGGGAAGGTGATAGTCTTCGGGGTATTGTCGGTCGCACTCTATGGTGTCCTTATAGCAAAACAGAACATTTGCAACGATTTCTTCACGAGGGGAGGGCTCTATGCGCTTCTGCCCATATGTGCTGCATTCCTCTTTTCCTTTGTCCACGGCAACTTCACGGGAAATTTCTGGACGGTCCTGGGTATTGAGGCGTCGAAAAAGAAGAAGGAGGTAAAGTAAGATGCACGACATAGTGAGAGAGGCGGCGAATTTGATCAACCTGGATTTGATAAATGTCGGCTACCTTTTTGCCATCGGTTTCGTCGGCGGACTGGTGAGCGGGTTTATCGGCTCGGGCGGGGCTTTTGTCCTCACCCCTGGCATGATGAGCCTCGGCGTTCCCGGCCTAGTGGCTGTTGCAAGCAATATGTGTCACAAATTTCCAAAGGCGCTCGTGGGCGCTCTGAAACGTGCCAAGTATGGTCAGGTTGACGTGAAGCTCGGAATAGTGCTCGGTATCTCTGCGGAGGCTGGCGTTCTCTACGGAGCCCATATTCAGGAGGGCATCAAAAAGTCGTTCGGCGATGCAGGTTCAAACCTCTATGTCAGCGTTGCCTTCGTCGTAATCCTTGCGGTTGTGGGCGGTTTTGTGCTCAGAGATGCTTGGAGGACTTACCGGTCGGGCAATGCACACGAGGAAGAGAAGGTTACGAAAATTGCGAAATGGGTGCAGTCGATCAACATACCCGGAACCATGGTTTATTTTAAGAGCATTAATGCACGTGTCTCGGTACTCTTCACCATACCTCTCGGATTTGCAACGGGGATGCTCGCTGCAACGATCGCTGTCGGTGGTTTCATCGGTGTTCCTTCCATGATTTACGTCCTCGGTGCACCGAGTCTCATGGCGTCTGCCACAGAACTCGTGATAGCCTTCGTTATGGGCGTCGGAGGGTCGCTAAAGTATGCGATGCATGGATTGGTCGACATTCGCCTCGCGATGATCATTCTCGCGGGTTCCCTTTTCGGAATCCAGTTAGGGGCGATAGGTACCACCTATGTGAAGCCTTTTATGATTAAAGTGGTTATGGGCGTCATTATGGTAATCGTCCTGTTCAGCCGCGGATTGATGGTTCCGGTTTACCTGTCGCAGCTCGGCCTGATAGAGACCCTCGGTTCGGGCACGGTGAAGATACTCAAGAACACCAGCTTTGCCATTATGATACTTGCCCTTCTTTTGGGAGCCGTTATTGTCTTGAAGGCAATGTGGCAGGGACGCAGGGCAGAGCGTGCAGTGGCTGCCGAAGAGGTTCTGGAGCATGGTAAGATATAACCTATGGGAAGATACCGCAAGCTGCTCGTCGCAGTCGACGGCTCAGAATCGAGCTTTCACGCACTGAGGGAGTCATTTAAGCTTGCCGCGAGTGAAAAGAGCTGGATAACCGTCGTCTCTGTGGTTCCGCCCTATGAGGGGGATCTGGCTCTGGTAGGAATCGGGAATATTCAGCACGCACTGCGGTATCCTTGTGAGAAAGCCCTTTCCGAGGCCGGGGAGGTGGCGGAATCTGAAAGGGCCTTAATAAAGACCGTTTGTGAAGAAGGTGAGCCACACGCAAGAATAATAGATCTTGCGGAGGCCGAAAACGTCGATCTGATCGTCATGGGGAGAAAAGGGCTCGATCGGATTGAACGTGCCCTCGTCGGTAGTGTCACCGCGAGGGTCATCGGATACAGCGAGAAGGACGTCCTCGTGGTGCCGGGAAATGCGGCGGTCGGCTGGCAGAGGGTTCTCCTCGCGACTGACGGTTCGAAATACAGCAATGCTGCCACGGAAAGGGCGATAGGTTTTACGGGAGCGTACGGGGGAACCATGAAGGTCGTAGCGGTTGTAGATGTTCCGGCCGAGTTTTACGGTGAAGCGCCCGATGCCGTCGAGGACCTCGTGAGAAAGGCGAAAGGAAATGCCGAGTCTGTGAGAAAGCAGGCGGAGAAGGCAGGCATTCCGACCGAGGTCTTTGTGAAGGAGGGTGAGACCCACCGCGCAATTATCGACCTCGCCATGGAACAAAAGGTGAACACCATCATTATGGGCTCTCATGGAAGGACGGGACTCAGGAGGCTCCTTATGGGGAGCGTCGCGGAGAAGGTCATCGGTTATGCACCCTGTCCTGTACTTATCGTCAAGGGACGAGTCTGAATTAAGAGATAAGAAGACGTAGTGTTTTTTTCATGATGGGAAGGGTAGGGGTAAAGTGAAGGACTTTGCCTTTACCCTTTTTGTCTTTATAATTGGTAATATGTACGTAGTGCGATCCGGAGCGGATGAGGAATCAGAGCGGCAATGTCACTGAAGAAGAAGATAGCCTTCGGTTTTATTATCAGCTCGTCGATCATCGCCATTCTCGTCATCTTCGAGTACGTCAGTTTTGTCCAAATCAGGAGGGAAATACGGTCTCTCGAGGTCGCCGATTCCATCAGATCCAAAACCCTCGAGCTGAGGCGGCATGAGAAGAATTTCTTTCTCTTTGGCCAGACAAAGGGGGTTGAAGAAACAAAGGCGATCTTGAGGTATCTCACTGAACTTGACTCTATTATCGCTGAAAACCTCCCGGATGATAGGGCAGGGGGATTGTCTTCACTGAGGGCCTTGATCCAGGGATACGGGAAACGATTTCGTACTATAGAGGCATTAGTAAACGATCTCTCCGGAGAGTTTGATAATATCAGACCCTCTTATGGCCGCTATGCGCTGCTGCTCTATCTCAAATCGGCCTTCCTCGACAGGCCGCGCGAGACAGCGGATTTCTTGAAGGATGAATACGGCTTCTCTCGTAACGCAAGGCTTATCAAAGATCTTTGGGAACTCTATTCTGAAACAAACGCCCTCAGGAAAAACGGTGAGGATATCCTGATAGCATCGAAGAATCTTGACAGCGCTGCGAGGGCCAAAGTTGAACGCGTTATAAGCATATCGCAGGGTGCGATCTTGGCCATCTTTCCTCTCTTTCTCATCGTAGGAATCGGGACCCTCTTTTTTATCAGCGGTAATATCGTGAGCAGGCTGCATGCACTCATCGATACCGTCGAAAAAACAGGGAAAGGGAATTTCCCCCGCATGTCTCTCCTCTCAGGATGGGGGAGAAACGACGAGGTCGGACTCCTTATAGAGAAATTCAATACCATGGAGGAGCAGCTTGCGAGACGCGAAGAAGAGCTTGAGAGAAAGAACAGGGAACTTCTCCAGTCTAAGAAGCTGGCGGCCATCGGAACGCTCGCATCCGGAGTCGCCCATGAACTCAACAATCCATTGAATAACATCTATATCTCGTCACAGGTACTCGAAAAAGAGGTCCATGAGGCATGTTCTCCGACCGTAGAAGAAACAGTGAACGATATCCTCACCCAAACCGTCAGGGTGAAGAGGATTGTCGGCGACCTCCTCGAGTTCGCGAGGGGGAGTGAACCGAGGCTTGCGCGAGTTGATCTCAAGGCGCTCATCTCGGGGGCATACAGACTTGTGAGTACTACGACTGACACGAGCAGGGTGAATTTCATCCTCGAATCCGATTCCGGGGATGCATTTATCGATGCCGATTCTGAACAGCTGGAGAGGGTTTTTATCAATCTTTTTACGAATGCCGTTGACGCCATGTCGGGTTCTGGAAACCTGAGCGTGCGGGTGCAGAAAGAGCGAACCGCAGTGACGGTAAAGATCTCGGACACCGGGAAAGGGATGTCAGCTGAAGATACGGAAAAGATATTCGAGCCCTTTTATACTACGAAGGACAAGGGAACGGGGCTCGGTCTCGCCATCGTTTTCAATATTATTAAAAGACATTCCGGAGAGATAGTTGCGGAAAGCGGCACGGGTAAAGGAACGACCTTTGTCATTACCTTGCCGGTCAGGGGAGAAGGGCATGAACTTTAAGATTCTCATAGCTGAGGATGAGGAGATAACCCTCAAGCATCTCACGAATACCCTCAAGAAGGAGGGATATGCCGTACTCGGCACAAGGAACGGGAGGGAGGCCCTTGATGCCCTCTCGCGCGACCGCTATGACGTTCTCATAACCGATATCAAGATGCCCGAGATGGGTGGCATCGAGCTGCTCGAGAAGGCTAAGGAAAGGGACGGGGACATAGATGTCCTCGTCATTACCGGTTTCGGGAGCATAGGCTCGGCGGTAGAGGCTATGAAAAAGGGTGCTTATGAATATATCCCCAAGCCCTTCGACCTCGATGAACTGATCCTCAAGGTGAGGAATATCCGCGAACGGAAGATGTTAAAGAAAGAAAACGTGGCGTTGAAGGCCTTCTTCGGAATGAATAAGAAAGTTTCGATTATCGCCAAGAGCGAGGTTATGGCGAAGATATTAGGGGTCATCGAAAGCATAAAGGATTCGGACTGTAATATCTTCCTCACCGGTGAGAGCGGGGTAGGGAAGAGTCTCCTCGCGAAGATAATTCATTTCACAAGCAGGAGACAGAACATGCCGTTCCTCTCGGTTAACTGCGCTACCTTTACGGAGGAACTCCTGGCGAGCGAACTCTTCGGTCACGAGAAGGGAGCATTTACCGGCGCTGTTAAGACAAAAGAGGGACTTGTCGAAGTGGCCGACAGAGGCACCCTTTTCCTCGATGAGATTGCGGAGATGTCTACGAGTCTCCAGGCGAAGCTCCTCAAGGTCATCGAGGACGGCGAATTTTTCAGGGTAGGCGGCACAAGGCCGATCAAAGTCGATGTGAGGTTTATCGCCGCAACAAACCAGCAGGTGAAGAACATCATATCCGACGGGAGGTTCCGTGAAGACCTCTATTACCGGCTGAATGTCATGGAGATATTCATACCGCCCCTGAGGGACAGAAGAGATGACATCGAACCCCTTTGCGCGTATCTCCTCCAGAAGCATCTCCCCAAGGCGAACAAGAAGATAGATGGTTTTACGAAAGAAGCAAGGAACATATTGATGCATTACAGTTTCCCCGGAAATGTCAGAGAACTGGAGAATATTATTGAAAGGGCTATTATCCTCGAAAAGGGTCCCCTCATCACCCCTGAAAGCCTTCCCCAGACGCTTAAGATATTCCAGATCGAGACCTTTGAACCCGACAGGATCAAGACGATCGAACAACTCAATAAGGACTACGCGGAAAAGGTTCTCGATCTCGTGGGAGGCAACAAGTCAAAGGCGTCTCAACTCTTGGGGATATCGAGGACAAGCCTCTGGCGGATACTCAAGGAGGAATAATGTTCTCTCGTGTCGACCACAATGCCTCCGGAGGGACGCGCCGTGAACTTTAAGATCATCGTTGCTGAAGATGAGGACATTACCCGCAAACACGTTCTTAATGCCCTGAAACGTGAGGGCTTTGAAGTAGTCGGTGCAAAAGATGGTCGTGAGGCTCTGGAACGGATCGAGCAGGAACGATTCGACGTCCTCATAACCGATGTCAAGATGCCGGAGATGAGCGGTATCGAACTCTTAGAAAAAGTAAAAGAGAACTATTACGGCATCGAGGTGCTCATTATTACCGGCTTCGGCAGCATCGACTCGGCGGTTGAGGCGATGAAAAAAGGGGCTTATGAATATATCACAAAGCCTTTTAACCTTGATGAACTCATCCTCAAAGTGAAACACATCCATGAGCGGAAGAACCTGAAACGAGAGAACGTTGCCTTAAAGGCCTATTTCGGGATGAACAAAGGCGTCTCCGTGATCGCCCGCAGCGAGAGCATGCGCGAGATAATGGATACGATTGAGAGGATCAAGGATTCAGACTGTGACGTCCTTCTTGCCGGTGAGCGCGGGGTCGGGAAAAGTCTCCTCGCGAGAATCATTCACCATACGAGCAAGAGGCAAGGCATGCCTTTTCTTTCGGTAAACTGTGCCGTGCTGACTGAGGAACTCCTTGCCGGAGAATTATTCGGCCATGAAAAAGGGAGTGTTACGTCAGACCTAAAGAACAAATGGGGCCTCCTGGAGATAGCCGACGCCGGCACGGTCTTTCTCGATGAAGTTGCGGAGATGCCCTATGGCATCCAGTCAAGACTGCTGGCTGCTCTCGAAAACGGGATCGTTTCGAGGACGGGAGGGGGAAAACCGATAGCGATGAATGTCAGGCTCCTTGCCGCCACGAATAAGAATCTGAAGGACCAAATTACTGAAGGCAAATTTATCGAGGATCTGTACTATCGGGTGAATGGTGTTGAGTTTCTTGTTCCGCCCTTGAGGGAGCGCAGGGAGGATATTGAGCCCCTGAGCACCCATTTTCTCCTGAAACATCTGCCGGAGTCTGCTAAAGATATAGGAGGCTTTGAGAAGGAATCTCTGGATTTGCTCATGCATTACAGCTTTCCGGGAAACGTGAGAGAGCTCGAAAATATTATCGAACGGGCAATTATCCTTGAGAAAGGACGACTCATCACTCCCGAAAGTCTACCGAGGAGCATCAGGATCTTCCAGATCGAAACCTTCTGCCCTCAGGGCATCATGACCATTGACGAACTTACGAAAAGCTATGCGCAGAGAGTATTAGAGGCGGTTGGGAACAACAAAGGAAAGGCTGCCGAACTCTTGGGTATTTCAGAAATCGATCTCTGGAAGATTCTGAAAAGGAAATAGATTAGGTTTGATTCGTTAACAATTTCTGTATCTTGTCGAATTGCGAATTCGCGTTGGACCAAATTATCCGAATTGAATCTTCTGAAATACTTTTCCAGGGCTGTTGGGTAGGTCCGTAAATATGAGATTCCGTGAGAAGCCGATACTTTCCGACAAGAGGCTCAACATCCTGACCGACATATATCCGTCCTTTCGGAACAAAGTCGTGCGACGAAAATTCTCTCTTATATTTCCAGAGCAAAAAACCATCCTGGTACATCTGCAAAAGATCGGAATATTCCTTCAATAATTCTCTCTCTTCCTCGGAAGTCACCGTACGTTTACCCACCATTATTTCAGCGGACAATTTTTGTAAGAGTTCACCAAATTGTTGATAATCGGCACCGGAGGCGACCCCGTTCTGAACTGCTCTCGCGGCGAGATTCACCTTTTCAAACTTATTCTTGT
>DASPUT010000169.1 GCA_035622735.1 Thermodesulfovibrionales bacterium
GAAGGCCCGCTGCCTTTTGCCGCGGTCACATACGCTCTGACCTCATCCCGGTATGCCTTTCGCAAGAGCCTTGCAACTTCTCCCACCTTGTACGTCGTCCCATCAATCCGGCAGACCGGCATCACCTCCATGGTCGTGTTCGTCAGAAAGACCTCTTGAGCTCCGGAGATATCCCCGGCGGTGAACATGCCTTCCTTCACGGTGAGGCCCTCTCTCACCGCAAGGTCGAGGACAATCTTCCTCGTAATACCGTCGAGGATTCCGCAATCCGGGGAGGGCGTGCAGAGCACCGCATCCTTATAAAAGAAGACGTTGCTGACAGTCCCTTCGGTGATATGCCCTGAGACGTTGAGCATCAAGGATTCATAGGCGTCCCTCTCCTTGGCCTCGACCTTTGCGAGAATGTTATTGAGGAAATTCAGAGACTTTATCTGAGGATTGAGGGCCTCCTTCAGGTTCCGCCTCGTGCGGGCGATAATCACCTGTAACCCCCGTTCATAATAGCTTTTCGGGTAATCCCTCATCTCCTCGGCGATGATCACGAGGGTCGGCTCCCTGCAGAGGTCGGGGTCAAGCCCGATCGGTCCGTACCCCCGCGAGACGGTTATCCTCACATAGGCGTTCTTCAGGGAATTGGCGACAAGGGTCTCGAAGAGTGCAGCCTTCAACGCGGCGGCATCTTTGAGTACGGAAAGCTTTATCAGGTCTGCCGAGCGATGGAGCCTCGCGAGATGTTCATCCATCATGAAGACGACGCCGTCGTAAGCCCTCATGGTCTCATAGATACCGTCTCCATAGAGGAACCCGTGGTCGAAGACGGAGACCCTCGCCTCCGCTTTCGGGATAAGTCCGTTATTGAGGAATACGTACACCGTAAGCATTATACCACCAACAGGCGGATTTGACTTTATCCGGTGATTTGTATATCTTAATCACGCAAAATGAGATTCTTTCCAAAGGAAATAGATTTCTTCGACATCTTCGACAAGGCTGCCATTAACCTCACAAAAGCCACCTCTTCCCTCGTCGCCCTCATGGAGAATTTCGATGATCTCGAGACCAGGGCAAAGGAGATTTACGAGATCGAGCAGGACGGGGACATGCTGACCCACGACATCATGAGGAAACTCAACAAGACATTCATCACGCCGATCGATCGGGAGGATATTCATGCCCTCGCGTCGAGGATAGATGACATCCTCGATCTCGTCTGGGGCGGTGTAGACAGGATGATCGTCTTCAAAATAACTTCGCCCACGGAGGAGGCAAAGGAGATAGCGAGAGACCTCCATCGGACGACGGAGGTTTTGCAGAAGACGATAACAGAGTTGAAGAACAAAAACTATTCACACGTTCAGGAGCACTGCATAGAGATAAACAGGCTCGAAAACAAGATCGACAGGATCTTCAGAGACGCCCTCGGAAGACTCTTCGACGACATGAAGGACCCCCTCCTCATCATCAAATGGAAAGAGGTATACGAACACTTCGAAGATGCCTCGGACAGGTGCGAGGATGTCGCAAATGTCCTGGAAGGCATAGTCCTCAAAAATGCATGACACATACGTTCTCCTCGTCTCCGTTATAGTCCTCGCGACGGTCTTCGATTTTATCAACGGGTTCCACGACACGGCGAATGCCATCGCCACATCGGTGTCAACACGGGTTCTGTCTCCAAAGGTGGCGGTATCCATGGCGGCAATCCTGAACATGGTCGGTGCTTTTTCGGGGACTGCCGTCGCGAAAACGGTGGGGGCAGGTCTCGTTGAGGCCTCGTCGGTTACGCAGATCACCGTGGTTTCCGCTCTCGTTGCCGCGATCGTATGGGACCTCCTCACCTGGTATTTCGGTCTTCCCACGTCATCGAGCCATGCCATCCTTTCGAGTCTCGTCGGCGCCGCTGTCGCAACGGCGGGCACGCGTGTTGTCATCGCGAAAGGGGTGTACAAGGTTCTCATCGGCCTGATTCTTTCGCCCCTCCTCGGAATCGTGCTCGGTTTTCTCGTCATGGTATTCTTCATATGGCTCTTCAGGAGATCGGCTCCTGCTCTCGTGAGCACGCTCTTCGGCCGGCTCCAGATCCTCTCCGCAGCCTATATGGCCTTCAGCCACGGTAGTAACGACGCCCAGAAGACGATGGGTATCATCACCATGGCGATTGTGAGCTATTACAGACTTTCCGATTTCCACGTCCCCCTGTGGGTGATTGTCCTCTGTGCGACAGCGATGGCGTCGGGAACGGCAGCAGGCGGCTGGAGGATCATAAAAACACTCGGTGTCCGTCTTGTCCACCTCAGGCCTGTTCACGGCTTTGCCGCTGAGACTGCGGCAGCGACGATCATCGAAGTTGCCTCCCGGATCGGACTCCCGGTCTCGACGACCCACGTGATCTCATCTACGATCATGGGCGTCGGTGCGTCCAAACGGTTGTCGGCGGTCCGCTGGGGGATAGGAGGAAATATCGTCATCGCGTGGATCCTCACCATCCCTGCGTGCGTTCTTCTCGGGTGGGCTATCTGCAAGGCGTTGCAACTCGTTCCGTAGCTGATCCCGACAAGCTTGTCTTATGATTTTCGGATTGGATATTATAGACCCGTCATGGATTACCGGCTAACCGAAAAGGTGAAGGCGGCAGGCTGAGCTGCCAAGTTAGGTCCGGCGGACCTTGAAGAGATCATGGCCTCAATTCAGAAGAGCCCGGACGATGCCGTCGTTGTCGGACCCGGAGATGACGCGGGTGTTTATCTTCTGGACGGACGATATGCGATTGTCGAGACCGTGGACGTCATAACGCCTCTCGTGAATGATCCTGTTACCTTCGGTTCGATAAGTGCCGCGAACTCCCTGAGCGATGTGTATGCCATGGGGGGGAGACCCCTCACCGCACTCGCCATCATGGGGTTTTCGCCGTGCGATTATGGACCACCCGTCATAAAGGACATTCTGAGTGGCGCCCTGAAGGTCATGAAAGCCGCCGGTGTGACGCTCATGGGCGGACATAGCTTTGAGGACAGCGAATTGAAGTTCGGTCTCTCTGTTACGGGTACCGTCGACAGGGATAGAATATTGAGGGCCGGCGGCGCCGCTCCCGGTGACGTCCTCGTCCTCACAAAGCCCCTCGGCATCGGTGTCATCACGACAGCCCTCAAGGGGAGAAAAATTGCGGACCAGGAGATCGAGTCCACGGTGAGGTGGATGCTCACCCTGAACGACAGGGCATCCGAGGCAGCCATCCGTGCGGGCGCTACCGCTGCTACCGATGTGACGGGCTTCGGTCTCTTGGGGCACGCCTACACCATGGTAAAGGGGTCACGAGTGGATTTCGTCATCGGGCATGATGCGGTGCCCGTCCTTGAGCGTGTGCGGGAGTTCATAGCATCGGGCATCGTCCCTTCCGGCGCGTACGACAACCTGAAGTTCCTGGAAGGAAAGGTCGATTTCAGGAAGGCTGTCACGGAGGAGGAGAAGTTGGTTCTCACGGACCCTCAGACTTCCGGCGGCCTTCTCATCGCCGTTCCGGAGTCCAACATCGAAAGGTTCGCATCAACGGGGGTTCATTTCTCGGTCGTCGGGAAGGTCGTCAGGGGCTCAGGCAGGCTTGTCGTCCAATAGCCCCGTCTCGTGCATCCAGGTCTTCTTACGACATGAGTCTGTCGAAGGGATAACTCTTCACGTACGTGAGGAACTCGTCCACGGCATGGGATGCGACCGCGTTCTTGTGGAATATGAGCGAAAAATCCCTGAATAATTTTTCTTCCTTGATGCTCAACACCTTGAGGCTCCCGTACTTGGACTCTTTCCGGGCGGCCCAGCGGGAGACTATCGAGATCCCCATGCCGCTTTCGACCGCCTCCTTGATCGCTTCCGTGCTTCCGAGCATCATCGACACCTTCATGTCGTGAGTGCTTATGCCGTGTTTATTGAGATATTTTTCGATTATCTGCCTTGTCCCGGAACCCTCCTCCCTCAGGATGAAAGGCTCCTTCGTGAGATCGAAGAGCGAGATCTCCTTTTTTCTGGTCCACGGGTGCAGGGGCGGAACGATAACGACGAGTTCGTCGATGAGGAGTTTCTCCGCTATGAGTTTCTGTTTCGTCACATCGCCTTCCACGAGACCGATGTCAACATTCCCCAGATTGAGGAGCTCCACGATCCTCTTCGTATTGCCGACGAGGAGATGGATCCGAATCTTCGGATGGGTCTTCCGGAAGTCTGCGATCACCGCAGGAAGGAGATGGTTCCCAATCGTCGTGCTCGCACCGATGCTGATGCTCCCCTTGACGAGACCCGTGATCTCACCGATATGCTTTGCGGCGGAGGCATAGAGAGAGAGTATCTCTTTTGCGTATTTGTAGAGGATCTCTCCGGCGGGCGTGAGAACGACGGTATTTGAAGACCTGTCAAAAAGCTTTGTTTCATAGAGTTCCTCGAGGGCCTGTATCTGAAGACTGACCGCGGGCTGCGTGAGATGGATGATTTCCGAGGCCTTTGAAAAGCTCTTCGTCTCCGCGACGGTACAGAATACCTTTAGTTTGTGGTCTTCCATCATTAATTATTTTAATGGAATTATATGATAGTATTATTAGAAATGTCAAGGAATGTCGGGGGAGGATATCTGCTGACCTAAAGGGTTATTCTCACCGTATGCCGACTGGGGAAGAATTCTCATGCTCCCGAAGGTCTTCTTCTCCCTTCCAGTAGAGTATCCTTCCACACTGGGGACAATGCATGATCTTCTCATTTTTCTTCAGCTCGACAAAGAGCTGGGGCGGGATATTCATGTTGCACCCGAGACAGATTTCGTCCTTCGCGCCGGCGACGGCCAGTCCGCCCTGCGATCCGAGTATCGAAAAATAGAGTTCGTAGACGTCTTTATCGATACGTCCGACGGTCTCTTCCCTCAGCAGCTTCTGCGCTTCCAGCTCTTTTTCCGCAGCGGCGACTTCTTCGTCGAGCTTCTTCCGGAATGCCTCCACTTTCGCCCTCTCCGCCGCAACACCCGCCTCTTCCGTCTTCAGTGCCTTGCATGCGACATCGATGGATTCCATCAAGACGAGGATCTGGTCCTCCGCGGCGGAGAGTTCTTCCTCTGCCGAAGCGATCTCTTTCAGGTGTGCCTGGTATTCCTTGTTGTTTTTAATTTCGGAGACGCGGGCCTTTAATTTCCGTATCTTTTCCTGTACGTCATCGAGCAACCGTTCCCGCTCTTTCTTCTTCTTCTCCATCGCGCCGCATTTTTCCTTCTCCTTGTCAAAAAGTGCCTGCGCATCCTTGAGAGGTTTTTCGACCGTGGAAATCTTTCTTGGGATTGCGCGGATAGTCTCTCGATCCCTTGCGATGGACAAATCTATTTCCTGAAGTGTGACGAGAAGTCTGAGTTGTTCCTTCACAGAGCCTCCGCTCCCTTGCGTATCTCGGCGTGCCTCATGCCGCTCGTGGAAGTCTATCGTTGCCGAAACCTATTCCTTCGAACTGAAATTACACGAAAAATATGTTTTATGATACCTTATTCATGCCGGGAGTAACAAGTGCCGCAAGCAACGGTCACCCTGCTCATTTCTCCCCCTCGTCTCTTGATTCTTTCCTTATGAAACTCAGAATGCGATGGCCTCAGGCTCCTTCTTCACTAAGAAGACGGAACAGGGCAGCGTCCGACAGATCTCTTCATTGCTCCGCCCAAACAGAAAGTGCTCCAGTCGTCCCTCCTCATGGGCAAGCAGGATGATGAGATCGATCTCTTCCTCCTTGACCGTATTCAGGATCTCCCGGGTCGGGTCCCC
>DASPUT010000170.1 GCA_035622735.1 Thermodesulfovibrionales bacterium
GCAAGAAGGGTTTGAGCTGCCAGCTCTGCTCGGATGGGCCGTGCCGCATCAGTGAGAAGGCCCCACTCGGGGTTTGCGGCGCTACGGGGGATTTGATCGTTGCCCGCAACTTATTGCAACTCGCAATCATCGGAACTGCGGCCAACACCTACCAGTGCAGGAATCTCGCCAATACGTTAAAAGCTATCGGCGAAGGGCGCTCACCGCTGAAAATAAAGGATGAGGTGAAGCTCCAACGCATGTGTCAGGGGCTCGGGATCGACCAGGAAAGACCCGTCAATGAACTCGCCGTGCTCTTCGCCGATTTTATCCTGTCCGAGATCAGCAAACCGGTGAATCAGCCGCTCACGTTAATGGACCTCTTTGCCCTGGAGAGCAGAAAAGAGGTCTGGAAGAAAACAGACCTTTACGCCGGGGGGCCGAGTTCGGAAATCCTGACGGCCTTAACGAAATGCATGACAAACATCAGCAACGATCCCGTCGACTTGCTCAAGACAGCCCTCAGGCTCGGAAATGCGAACGAATATGTTGCTCTTTGGGGGATCACCGTTATACAGGATATCGTCATGGGCACTGCAGATCTCGTCCCCGGTGAGACTAATATCGCCTGTCTCGATCCGGAGACCGTCAATATCGTCGCGAACGGTCACCAGCCGATATTTGCGAGTGTCATCATGGAAAAGGCCGGTACAAAGCACTTTCAGTCCGCCGCAAAGGCGGCAGGGGCAAAGGGCATAAAACTCTACGGCTCTCTCTGCGAAGGCCAGCAGTTGATGAATGTCTCGAGCCGTCGAGAATACAAAGATGTCTTCGGCGGGCAGCTGGGCAACTGGATTCAGGAGGAGCTCTTCATCGCCACGGGTCTCGTCGATCTCTTCCTCATGGATTTAAACTGTTCCGTGCCGACCCTCAAAGTATTTGCCGACAAGTACGGGACGAAGCTCATGAGCACCGATCCGGTGGTGCGTTTCCCTGATGTGGATGCCCTCGATTTCGATCCGGAGAAGGCAGAGAATCAGGCAGAGAAGGTTATCGAAACAGCGATCAGGCAATTCAGGGAGCGAAAGGAGAACGGGAAGATCATCAACATTCCGTCAAAGGCAGCAGCGACGACATGCATTGCGGGCTACACGACCGAAACGGTGCTCAAGATGTTCGGAAACAGTATTTACAGCTACATCGACGAGATGAAGAAAGGCAACATAAAAGGAGCGGTGGCGGTCGCCGGATGTACAACCGTTCGTCACGGTCAGGGCGGAAATGCCATCCACACACTGACTATGGAGCTGATTAAGCGGGATATCATGGTCATCGGTGCCGGATGCTGCTCCTCTACGCATCAGAATACCGGCCTCTCGACGAAAGAGATGGCTAAGTTTGCGGGCCCCAGATTGAGATCGATTTGCGAAAAATACGATGTTCCCCCCGTGGTTTCCTATGGGTCCTGCACGGATGTAGGAAAAATTCTCGACACCGTGGCGGCCCTGTGCTGGACGATAGGCTGTGACTCGAGTCAGCTCCCCGTTGCCGCATCGGTGCCTGAACACATGGAGCAGAAGGCGATCGCCGACATCTTTACGGCCCTCTCCTACGGCCTCCTTACCCACGTATCGCCCGAACCGATGATCAGCGGCAGCCCGGCTGTGGTGAAGTATCTGACGGAAGATCTCGTTCATGTGACAGGAGGCAGGCTTCTCCTTGAAGATGACCCCGTAAGGGCAGCGGATGCTATCGAGGCCCACATTCTGGCAAACAGGAAAACCATCAACTTCGATTGAGGCCGAACGCTCGCCCAGGAGGCGGTCTTGAACCGCGAGGGAAGACCGCCCCTTTCTTTTCCGGTCGGCATTGTTTCATACTGATTCTATGGCCGAGAAATCCGTCATCTTCATCAGCTGCGGAATATTCAGGGAAGAGCTTGAATACCTCGTCAGGGAAAAGGGGCTCGATTGGAACATCCTTTTCCTCGACGCGGCGCTCCACGTGAATTTTGACCGGCTCAAGGAAAACCTTGTGGACGCCCTCGAGAAGCAGGCAGGGAAGGGAGTAGACTTAAAGGTCGTCTACGGTCACTGCCATCCCGAGATATCTGAAATCCTCAAACGCTACGGAGCGAAGAGGCTCGCTGCGGGAAACTGTCTCGAGGCGATGGTCGGGCCTGATGAGGTTTTCCGGCTCAATGCGGAAGCGACAAGTTTTTTCCTCTCTGCCGGCTGGGTAAACAACTGGGAGAAGATGTTCGAGGTCGGCAAGGAAGACTTCGACTTTGATTTCAAGTTGATGTTCGAGCACTACAAGAGGATCATCGTATTCGACACCGGCATAATCCCGATTGATGAGGAAAAGGTTGCCAAGTTCAGCGAATTCACCGGTCTTCCCGTCGAACGGAGACATATCACCCTCGATCATCTGCAACGGCTCATCAGCAGTATCTGACTCGATAGCCCTTCCATGGCTCTAACTCGCCTCAAACCTGCAAGAGGGCATTGCGCTGTTTCGTCCCGAGTGTTCTTATGATATAGATCATAGTATTCACCCTTCACAAGAGCTAATGTCGAAATAAAGGGAGGTGTGATTATGACGACCGCAACGAAGACCCGTGAGAGGACCTTGGAACTGGATGACGACGGCTTTCTCGTGAATATCGACGACTGGGATGTTAATGTTGTCGAGCAACTCGCCCGCAGGGAGGGCATCAGAGAGCTGACAGGAGAACACTGGAAGCTCATCGCCGCACTCAGGCTCCACTATGAGAAATATGGTGAATCCCCACTCTGTCGCGATATACTCATCGAGGCGGGATTCACAAAAATGGATATGTACAAGCTCTTTCCCGAGTTGGGATACCGGAGTGCCTATAGGCTGGCGGGCTTGCCGAAACCGACCGAGTGCTAGTCGCTTTCACGGGGCGGTTCCATTTCTCGTCTCATGGAACCGCCCTTTTTTTAATGCTTAAGGAAAGACCCACGCACAGATTACCCGTAGGAGAAGTACTGATACCCTCACGCACGCCGAGTAAATCGGAAAGGCCGAACTTCGCCGTCACGGAAACGCGATTCATCCGACTTCTTATGCATCTATTGACAGCAACTCAAAACGCTATATAATGACCTTAGGAACTGACTGCGAGTCGGTATCCGAAACAACAACTTCTACAGTTTGAGCGGAGAAGGGTGAGTATTTACAACTTATTCTGATTAATTTCATGCCGTGAGAAGGCATGGTAAGGAGGACGGAAATGGAAAAGAAAAAGGGAGTTTCGGGCGTTAGGGCATTCGGAATCGCAAACATTCTTGTTCTGGCATTGCTCATCACATCGGTCATGCCGGTATCGAACTCAGCGGCGAGCGATGCGC
>DASPUT010000171.1 GCA_035622735.1 Thermodesulfovibrionales bacterium
ATATATTCCCTTCTCCCTCAGTGACTGTATCAAACCCCGTATGTCCTTTATGATGACGAGCCGCTGGGCTCCCACCTCCGAAGCAAGGGGGATGGAACTCTTGTAGGTGATCACCCCTCTATCGCCCTTAACATCGATAACGAGGGCGTTGATCTCAGTCTCCTTCGCAAGGTTGAGTGCCGATTCGCGGAGAGATCTGTCTCCAATCCCGTAGTATGTCAGATAAAGGGCCTTCGGAATAAAGGGAAGAAGGTAGATGTCGAAGGGTGCCTTAGGAGGCTGCGCAGGGACTGCCTGCTCCCCCCGCGCGTAGCCATAGGCGCGGACGCCGATCTTGTTTGCTGCGTTCTTCAGCACAAACATGCCGTTGCTATCGGTGCGGACAATCTCGTTATTTCCGGTGACGATGGCGTCCTGAATCGGTTTTCGAGTCGCATAATCGAGTACCCTTCCGCTGGCGTAATCAGACGCAGATGCCGCAGCAGCCCAAACAGATAGGAAGCCAACCAGAATCCAAAACGAAAACCACGTCTTCCTCATTCTCCACCTCACCTCATAGAGACTTTTGTGAACCGGAGTCCACCTTTCACCATGTTACCACAATTAATAAAAAAAGTTGTGATTAAGAATACATAGAAGACTAAAAAGAAAGAGACAGGTTAGGGAATGTTTGTATCGTGCTGTTTTAATAGAGAATATTAGGTTATAACGAAAGAGGGGACTATTTCGTGACTGCGATCAAAACCAGTTTTTCTTCTTAAAAAACAGGAGCATCGCAACGGTGACGGCGAGTATGACAATCCAAAACATCGGGTACCCGAGACGCCATTCTAATTCAGGCATGTATTTGAAATTCATCCCGTAAATTCCCGCTATGAAGGTGAGGGGCATGAATATCGTAGCTATGATGGTCAAAACTTTTATCACCGCGTTCATCCTGTTATTAACGCTCGAAAGATAGATATCGAGCATACCCGATATGATGTCGCGGAACGTCTCGACCGTATCGATAATCTGGATCGTGTGGTCGTAGACATCCCTCAGGTATATCCTCGTGCCCTCCTGAATCAGCGGGCATTCACCTCTCGCCATGGCATTAATAACTTCCCGCAGGGGCCAGATCGCCCTTCTCAGAAAGATCATCTCTCGCTTCAGGAAATGGATTTCGTTGAGGGTCTCTGTTGCGGGTTTGCTCACCACTCGCTCTTCGAGGAGTTCAATCCGCTCTCCGAACTTTTCGAGTATGGAGAAGTAGTTGTCCACGATGGCATCGATAAGAGAGTACGCGAGATAATCAGCCCCCATTCTCCTTATCCGGCTCTTATCACTCCGGATGCGCTCCCTGACGACACCGAAGACATCACCCTCGATGCCTTCCTGGAAGGAAAAGACGAAATTCCGGCCTACAATAAGACTCACCTGCTCGGCGGCTATGCCTCCGTTCTCATTGCTATAATGGAGCATCTTCAGAACGACGTAGAAGTAGTCTGCATAATCTTCCATCTTCGGCCTCTGATCCGTATTCATGACGTCTTCAAGCACGAGGGGATGGAACCCGTAGCATTCACCCAGTTTCTGAAGAATCCCGCTATTATGGACGCCGTCTATATTGATCCACGTCACGGACGGCTTCTCCTTGAGCACGATACATTGGGCGATCGTGTCTGTCTCTCTTTCCTCGGAATGCGCCTCGTCATAATCGAGCACGGTAATCTTCGTTCTGTCCGATCCCCGCTCTCCTATGTAGACGAGGCTGCCCGGCGGCAGCCCGGCCTTTCTCGATCTCTTTTTCAGCATTTTCGCCATGATGGATATTTTACTGAAACCTATGCTTCTTTATTTCCTTAATATTCTCGAAAAGCGTACGCCTCTTTTTTGCTATTTCTTCTCCTTATGTGAGATATACCAGAGTGCTGCCGCACCGGCGAGCGTGGCAGCCCCGGTGCCGACGCCGATCTGCCACTTCCTTTTCTGAATCCTTCTTTCCCGGATCACGCGATACCGTTCGGCGACCATTTCGCAATGCCTGATGTCTTCCTTCGAGAAATCGAAGATCCATGCGAAGAGCTCTATCCTTTCAGCGATAATCGACCGGAGCATGGTCCAGTATCGCACCTTGTCGAGAGATGACCTCTGTTCCCTGATGTCTTCCTCTTCAGAGATCGTGGCGAGGAACCGTTCAAGCAGTGCCTTGTCCGCACCCTTGTAAATCGGAAGATTCGGATCGCCGATCTTCCTGAGGAGCGGCCACTGACATCTCTCCTCGAGCTTGAAGATTTCCGGCCATGAGCTCTTTCCGACAAGCCTGAGCGTTAAGGATTTCTTTACGGAATGATAGAATGCACGCAGCTCTTTCTCCGTGAAATCCGTGCCCTTGAATATCGATGAAAGTTCCTCGAAGGTAATCATTCCTTTCATCCTCCCCTCTTCTCAGCTATATTCTATCACGCTGAGAGAATGGCGGAACGAAAGGGTTCTCCAGGGCAGAATGCTTCCGGAAGAGGGAAGACGTCTCGAATCTGTTAGGATGCAGCACCCTTTGAGGCCGTCGAGAGTTCCGCGTAAAGCCTGACCATTTCACCCATCATCCCTATCAATCTCCTGTAGCCTTTCTGGGGACCCTCTTCCATGGACCTGATTAGAGGTTCACAAAAAAACCAGGTGCATCTGAAGGGTCTCATCCAACGGGGTTTCAGGCATCCCGACGGTCCGAGACACTCGCACGGCTCATCAGGCAAACGCTCCGGATCACTGACCTTTACGGTGATCCCGAGAGTGCTCGTGAAGAGGATATCCCTTTCATCGGGAAAGGCATGTTTCTGTCTGCAGCAGACCTCGCGGCATTCAGCACACACCTCCCGGATATAGTATTCGATGAGGGGTGATATTTGGGTGAAGAGTTCTTTCAGTCGTTCTGCCGCAGCAAATGCATCCTGAGCTTCCTTCATGCTTTCCGGACTGCAGCAGCTTTTCGTCTCAGGAGACAAATCAGTCTCGCTCTCTGCTGACTGAGGGTATAGCACGGAAGTCGCCACTGCCGCTGTCATCCCGTCTGTTCGAGGCCGGCCTTTGCCCTTGCGTTTCCAGAATCGAGCCTCAGCGCCTTCTCGAACTGCTGCTTCGCCCTCGTTTTAAGACCGGCCTTGAGGTATATGAGACCGAGGTTCGCAATATGGTCGCTGTTAAACGGGTCGAGGCGAATTGCCTGGAGAAGCGCCTCTTCGGCCTCCTTCAGTTTACTCGGAATCTTCGACAGGGCAAGGGAAAGATAACTCCAGGCCTTCACGTCTTTGGGATCATCTCCCGCCATCCATCTGAAGAGTTCTGCAGAGGTCACAAAATCGCCCTTCTTGAATTCTTCAACCCCTCTCTTGAACTGTTCATCTCTTATCATAGCCTTTCTCTCCTCGGGAGAGGGCTCGGTCGAAAAGTCCTTCATCCACGATTCCTTTCTGTAGCCCTTTTCAGCCGAACGGAAGTACTCAGCCCTCCGGGTGTCATCCTGCAATAATCTATATGCCGACGTTATCGCGTCGAAGAGCGTCGATATCTTTTCCCGTAAGGCGCTGTCGCCGGAGTGGTAGACCCTGTCCGGATGGAACTCTCGCACGAGCCGGTAGTAATTCCTCTTCATCTCTTCGTCGCCTGCGTTCCTGTCAACCTGGAGTATCTCGTCAGGGCCCATATCCTTCAGCCCCTTATAGAATTCCTCCACGCGCTCCCGCAGTTCTCGATCTGCAGCCGGGGAGATCGTAGATTCTTTCTTCCGTATTACCCCAACAGATGAAAGAATCGAGAGGGTCTTCATGACTTCAAAGGAGTTCAGACCCGTTTCATCTATCAACTGCCCTACCGTCCTCTCTCCGTCAATAAGAGTGAAGATCAGCCTGTCCTCACTGTTCAGGTCGATGAGGGTGAGCTCTGCGGCGCCGGATCCGCTGTAAGCGCCCTCCCGTTCGAACACAATCTCCGGGTGCGGTATCTCCTTCTTTATTCCGGTCCAGGTGTCAAGCCTCTTCATGCCTTCATAGATGAGGTTTTCCATGCTTATCTTGAGCGTTATCACCTCGTCCGAAGCGAGGGGGCCTTCCCGGAATTCGTACGCCCCCTCCTCAACACGAAAGAGACTGCAGATGACCTCCTTCACCTGATACTTTACGCCCCAGAAGAGGTCTTTCGGAGTGATATAGCCCAATTCGACGAGTATCGCACCCTGACGTCTCCCTGTTGACTTGAGAATCTGAACGGACTTTTCGTACTGCTGTATCGTAATCTTGCCGGCCTTCATGAGCATCTCGCCGAGCCTGTCGTCCTCAAGCGAAGAAGATGCAAAGACGGCATTTCCTTCCTTTATATAGATATTCTTCGTAAAGCCGGGCGAGATAACGGTAAGGGTCCCGGTAGCCTTTGCCCGTTTGAGGGCGATGAGTATCCCCGCGAGGTTGTAATCCCTGAGATCTCCTTTATCGGGTAATTCCGTCACCGGTATCTCCTCACCTCGAATCGGTAAAGTTCAACGAGTTCGCCGGGTGCGATCCCCGCCTTGTCCCGTGCGATCCTCACCTGCTCTTCCACGCTCTCGACTCCTTCAAGATCGGGGAGGAGAAGCCCCCTCCGCCCGCCCGAGACTACGATCACCCCGTATCTCTTCACGTCAAGCTCCCGGGGACCGGAGATCTTCTCGGGGGAAGACAGCACATCGACGGAGTAGGTGAGGGCCGAGAGTTCCTCTTCTTCAAGACTGTGAAACCTCGGGTCTTCCGTTGCCGCCGCTATCGCGTTATGGATTATCTCCTCCGCGATAGCGGGATGGCAGGGCCTGAACGTCCCGATACAACCCCTCAGCTGTCCCTCCTTCTTGATGCAGACAAAAACACCCGCCTTCTCCTCCATCTCCGCAGAGCGGCCTTCGGGGAGGTGCGTCATCTTCCCCTTCGTTACATAGGTCTCGACAGCCTCTTTCGCGAGAAGAACGAACGGATGCATCAGCTCTTCCTCTCGAGGGCGTAATCGGCAAGTCCGGAGAGCGCCTCCCTTTCCGGCGACTGCGGAAAGACCTTAAGTTCAGCCTGCGCCTCCGAAACGAGATGCTGGGCGATCCTCAATGATTCTTCTATTACGCTGTATTTCTCGAACAATTCGATGATTCTTCTCAGGTCGGCATCCTGCAACGCATCGCTTCGAACGATGTCGCTCACTTCAGCCTTTTCTCGGGCAGAAACAGTCCTGAGGAGGCATATGAGGGGAAGGGTTATCTTGCCCTCGTCGAGGTCTTTCCCGAGTTTCTTGCCGAGACCCTTTTCGTCAGCCGTGTAATCAAGGATGTCATCGGCCATCTGGAACGCAATTCCCGTCTTCATGCCGAAGCTTCCGAGGGCGTCTTCCCTGTCCGGAGAAAGTCCGCCGAGTATTCCCCCGATCCTGCAGGCAGCCGAGATGAGCGCGCCGGTCTTTGAAGCGATTATCTTGTAATATTCCTCAAGGGATATACCCGGGTCGGCGACCCTGTTCAACTGAATGATCTCTCCCTCGGTCATGGAGGTTATCGCACCCGACAGTGCTCCGATTATTCTCAGGTCGTCCTGCACGACGGCGAGCTTCAGGGCATTTGCATAACAGAAATCACCGACGAGGATGACGATCTGGTTCCCCCATACCTGATGCGCAGCGATATTTCCCCTTCGCACCTCGGCACCGTCAACCACGTCGTCATGAAGAAGCGAGGCGGTATGGATCGCTTCGATAATTCCCGCGAGGGTGATCCGCTTTTCACCCCGGTATCCGGCCAAGTCGGCGCTCAGCAGCA
>DASPUT010000172.1 GCA_035622735.1 Thermodesulfovibrionales bacterium
TATCCTGCAGGCCGTATCAGGATCGCAAGGTTATGCGCGGGCATTTCGTAGAGCCTCCTCGCGTCCATGGCCTTCGCGGCTTTCAGCTTATTGATCGCCTTTTCGACGTTGAGCCAGTTCGTATTCTGCGTCAGGATGGCACCGACAGCAACCTCGAAAGGCGTATCCGCCGGCCACCAGTGCTGGGGGCCGATTGTTTTAAACATCGCCTCGTACAACAACCGGAGTTTATTCATGACGCTCTTTTTCCCTTTCTTGACTTCACAAACCCCATGAAGTAGTTTATTATAACTTCATCCTGGACCGAACGGAAGGTTGCCATGCTTGATATAAAACTCATAAGGGAGAATCCTGAAAAGGTTGTCGACGGACTTCGGAAAAGGGGCATTCCTGTGGCTCTCTCCGAAGATGAAATTCAGAAGTTCTCTGCTAAACAGGCCAATGAAGCTTCCATGATCAGGAAATTGCTCGAATTGGAAGAGAGCAGGCGGAGAATAATCAAGGAATCGGATGAACTAAGGAATCGGAGGAATGTCGTTTCGGAGGAGATCGGGAAGCTTAAGAGGGAAAAGGGGGATGCTGCCGGACTCCTGGAAGAGATGAAAGGTGTTTCGGACAGGATAAAGGAGTTCGAAGAGAAATTAAAGAGCATTGAAGGCCAATCGCGTGATTTCCTCTTGAATATCCCGAATATTCCCGACGAGTCTGTGCCCGTCGGCAGAGACGAGACAGAAAATGTCATGGTGAGGACGTGGGGGGAACCGAGGGAGTTCGACTTTCCCGCCCTTAATCACTGGGATATCGGAGAGATGCTCGGGATAATAGATTTTGACAGGGCGTCAAAAATCGCCGGTGCTAGGTTTGCCCTCATGAGAAGCGCCGGAGCGAAACTTGAACGGGCCTTGATGAACTTCATGCTCGATCTCAATACGTCCAAGGGCTATACGGAGGTCTTTCCGCCGGTACTGGTGAATCGGGAAAGCATGACCGGAACGGGGCAGCTCCCGAAATTCGAACTGGAACTGTTCCGGATTGCCGATCCCGAGTTCTACCTCATCCCGACCGCAGAGGTGCCGGTTACAAATATCCATAGGGATGAGATACTCAGGGAACAGGATCTGCCTATCTATTACACCGCCTACACCCCTTGTTTCAGGCGGGAGGCCGGTTCTTACGGGAAGGATACGCGGGGACTGATACGTCAGCACCAGTTTAACAAGGTCGAACTCGTGAAGTTCGTAAAGCCCGAGGATTCCTACGCTGAGCTCGAAAAACTTACCGCGGACGCCGAGGACATCCTCAAGAAACTCGGTTTGCCCTACCGGGTTGTCTCCCTCTGTACCGGCGACCTCGGTTTTTCCGCGGCAAAGACGTACGATCTCGAGGTATGGCTTCCCGGACAGCAACGGTACCGGGAAATATCGTCCTGCTCAAACTTCGAGGATTTTCAGGCCAGGAGGGCCAATATCCGCTTCAAACGTGACAATAAGAAGGGTACAGAGTTCGTTCATACCTTGAACGGTTCCGGTCTCGCAATCGGCCGGACCGTTGTGGCGGTCCTCGAGAATTATCAGCGGAAGGACGGAACGGTTGCAGTGCCCGAGGCGTTGCGGTCATACGTGAAGCTGGATGTAATCGGCTAAAAGGTGCTTGACAGGGCCGTTTATCTTCGTTATGGTGGAGGATAAAAGGAGCGATAAGGAGGAGACATGAAAATAATGCGGCACGGTATCCTTATTACTATAGCGGGTATGCTTTTTCTACCCCTTGTCGGCACGCTCTATGGACAGGATCAGGAGTACAGAGAGCATACCGTTACGAAAGGAGAAACACTCTGGAGTATTTCTTCAAAGGAGATCGCGGACCCCTTCCTCTGGCCGAAGGTCTGGAAGGAGAACCCCGACATAACAAATCCAGACCTCATTTACCCGAATGAGAGGATTAGAATTCCCCTTTACCTTCTCCAGAAGGAGGTGGGGCCAAGATCTGCGGAAACAGCAGGGGCGGAGGCCACTGTTGGGTCCAAACCGGAGGTTAAGACAAACCAGACTACTGCAGGCCCATCGGGGAAAATGGTAGCAACAGCGGCGAAGGAATATCTCGTTGACAGACCGACTTTCATCGCGAGCGGTTATATAACCGAGTCGGTAGCGAGCGTGGGTGAAGTAATAGGCGCCCCGACCGAGAGAACCGCTCTCGGGAAAGGCGATTACGCCTATATCCATACGGCTATGCCTGTAGCGAACGGGCAGAGGTTTTATGTTTTCCGTGTATCCGAAAGGGTCAAGCATCCTCAGACCGGCGCTCTGATGGGGTATCTCATCGAGGTTGTCGGCATTTCTGAGGTCGTCGGGGAGGAGAGCGGACAGATAAAAGTCAGAATAACCGATTCTTACAGTGACGTGGACGTTGGTGACCTTCTCGATGAGTATGTGGAGACCGAACCTCCCTTTCTCACCGATGAACCGGGAAGGCCTGCGGTAAACGGTTTTATTGTTGCCGCAAGGAAGAATAAGGAAATTAACGCGCTGCCGAGCATTGTTTACATCGATAAAGGGCGACGGGACGGAGTCGAGATCGGTGATGTGGTCGGTACGCTGTCAAGGAATACCTATGAGGTCCCTAACGGAGTTGTTCAAGTTATCAACATGAAAGAGAAGACTGCAACGGCCATTATCAGGGCATCCCAGCGAGAGGTCATGCCGGGTGACGCCATAGTTCCCCTTAGGTAGGAAGGATTCCTTAGTCGTTGTGCATCGGGAAGCAGTAGTTATGGTTATGATGATGGGGTGAGTAAGGAGAATAGGGAAAGTATACCGTTCGACTCGAAGGGGGCAGGAAAGGGCGTCTGCCTTGCCTGTGAGCGGTTAATAGATCAGCGAGGCGGCTTTACCTGCAAGCAATGCAGAAAATCGCCTTTCTGCATCGGACATCTCGACAGAGAATTCAAGGTCTGCCCGGGATGCGCTGCGGAGAAACGGATAAGATCTTACAACAATCTCTTGAGACAGGAGAAAAGCCTGAGGGGATCATTGAAGTTGAGCGAGTTTATCTTCATCGTCGTCGCTATCCTCTTCGCCGCGGAGAGGCTTTTCCCCGATTTCATCCCTGATTTCATAAGGGAGAACATATTTTTTCAATATATTTTCGTCTGGGGGGCATTGGCTATCTTTGGGATCCTCCTCTGTTCTCTCTTTCTGCCTGCGCAGAGAAGAAAGCTTCAGGAGATTGACAGCTGTATTCGAGGACAGAAGTCGTACCGGAAGTATTCCGTACATTGAAGACGGTTTCTCTGCCGAATCGTTCCGGGGGCCCGAAAGGGGCCAGCATATTGCCAAAAACATGCCTGATGCATTATAGTATAGAAAATTCCCTGCAGGAGGCGTGAGTTGAAAGAAGGAATTCATCCGGCCTATAAAGAGGCAAAAGTCATTTGTGCCTGCGGCGAGACCTTTGTTACAAGATCGACGAACCCGGCGATCCATGTGGACATCTGTTCAAAATGCCATCCGTTTTTTACCGGTAAGCAGAAGCTGGTTGATGCCGAAGGAAGGGTACAGAAGTTTAAGAGAAAATACGCGAAGAAGTAGATTATTTTCCTATGGAGTCGTTAGTCCCGTCACGGGTGGCTAGCGATTTTTTTTTGGTGTGAACTCGAAGGAAAGGATCATGAGATGAAGAACATCGGAGGGCAGGCCGTCATCGAAGGCGTCATGATGAAGGCGCCGCTGGGTTGGACGGTCGCTGTGAGAGACCAGAGAGGCGAGATACACCTGAAGAGAGAATCCCTGAAGAAGCTCCCAGCTTTCTGGAGGCTCCCGATCGTGAGGGGCGTTGTTGCCCTCTTTCAGGCTCTTGCCATAGGCATTAAGGCGATAGAGTTTTCGGCCAGTAAGGCGTACAGCGAGGGAGATGAGAAACCGATGACTCCTTTGACGATGGTCTCCACGATCGGGTTTGCGATAGCGGCAGGAATCGGTCTCTTTGTGTTTCTGCCTCTCTACGTAACAAAGCTGCTCGGGATTGTCATGCATGTTGTGGCAAAGAGCTCAGTCGTCTTTAATGCCGTTGATGGAGTCATCCGGGTGATGATCTTTTTGCTCTACGTCTTTCTCGTCGGCTTATGGAAAGAGATGAGGCGGATATACGAATATCACGGGGCGGAGCACAAAGTCATTCATGCCTATGAAGCGGGGAAGGAACTCGACGTTGAGACCGTGAGGACCTTCAGCCCCCAGCATCCGAGATGCGGCACCAGTTTCCTGCTCATTGTCATGGTAATCAGCATACTCGTGTTTTCGTTTATCCCCCAATCATGGCCTTTTTCTGAGAAATTCCTCTCCCGGATTATCCTCATACCGGTCATCGCCGGACTCTCCTATGAGCTTTTGCGGGCATCGGCAAGGGTGACTGCCCACTCTGTCGTCAATATCCTTGTGCTGCCCGGCCTGATGCTACAGAAGCTGACCACGAGGGAGCCGGATGACGCGCAGATAGAGGTAGCCATCACCGCCGTGAAAGAGGTCTTGAAATTAGAGGAAGAGAGTGTTCGACAAGCTTAGCGCGATAGAAGAGAAATATGAGAGACTGAACCTCCTCTTGATGAGCCCGGAGGTGCTCTCGACGCCGTCGCAGTACCAGAAGCTTTCTAAGGAGCAGGCAGAGCTGCAACAGCTCGTCGATAAGATACGGGAGTATAAGAAGACCCTGTCTGATGTGAAGGACGTCGAGGAGATGCTGAGAGGCGGGGACGGAGACCTGCGGGAACTCGCGCAGGCAGAGCTGGACGAGCTCAAGGCGAAAATACCGGGGTTGGAAGAGGAACTCACGGTGATGCTCCTGCCGAAGGACCCGAGGGATGAACGGGGCGTCATCCTCGAGATACGGGCCGGCACGGGAGGCGAGGAGGCTGCGCTCTTCGGTGCGAGCCTCTTCAGGATGTATGCGAAATATGCCGAGTCGAGGAGATGGAAGGTCGATGTCATCGACTCGAACCCTACGGGACTCGGAGGTCTCAAGGAGATGATAGCCTCAATCGAAGGCAAGGGGGCGTTCAGCAGGCTTAAGTACGAAAGCGGCGTTCACAGGGTTCAGAGGGTCCCGGTGACGGAGGCATCGGGCAGGATCCATACTTCCGCGGCGACAGTTGCCGTCCTTCCCGAAGCCGAGGATGTCGATGTAAAGATAGAAGAGAAGGACCTCAGGATCGATACCTTCTGTGCATCCGGACCCGGCGGCCAGGGGGTTAATACGACCTACTCCGCCGTGAGGATCGTCCATATCCCGACAGGCATGATCGTTCAGTGCCAGGACGAACGTTCCCAGATTAAGAACAGGGAAAAGGCGATGAAGGTACTGAGATCAAGGCTCTATGAGCTTGAGATCGAAAGGCAGGAGAAGGAACGTGCCCTTGAACGGAAGACTCAGGTCGGCACCGGAGACAGAAGCGAGAGGATCAGGACATATAATTATCCCCAGAACAGAGTGACCGACCACAGGATAGGGTTGACACTCCACAAACTCGAGCAGGTCCTTGAAGGGAACCTCGATGAGATCATCGATTCCCTGATAGCGCACTTCCGGACAGAGAAAGTGAAGGAGATGCAGGAGTGAAGGCCACGGCCGGCCTGAAAACGCTCTCCGTCTCTCTGTCGGATTGCGGCATCGAAGACGCTCACAAAGAAGCCGAGGTCATCCTCTCATCGTGTCTGGGAATAGGACGCGTCGGTTTTTACCGGGACGACCCCGACCTTTCAAAGTTGCAGGAAGAGAGGCTGAAGGAAGTCCTCAATCGGCGACTCAAGAGAGAGCCCCTCCAGTACATCATCGGACATGTCGATTTCTGCGGACTCAGAATTGTCGTTGGCCCCGGTGTTTTGATTCCGCGGCCTGAAACAGAATTGATCGTCGAAGAGGTGATAAGATGCCTCAATCGTGCCTCGTCGCCCTTTTCGATGCCCGCTTCACTGAAGATTCTCGACCTCTGCACCGGGAGCGGTTGTCTTGCCCTTGCCTTGGCAAGGGCCTTTCCCCGGTCTGAGGTAATCGGAACGGATATCTCGGAAACCGCATTGGCATATGCCGGTGAAAACGCACGGCTGAACGGTATCCGGAACGTCAGGTTTCTCAAGGGCGACTTATTTAAGCCGCTTTTGGGGATGCGGTTTCATATCATCGTTTCAAACCCTCCCTATATCAGGAAGGCTGACATGGGGGATCTCCAACCCGAGGTTGCCGCATGGGAACCTCGGCAGGCGCTTGACGGGGGCGATGATGGCCTCGCATTCTACCGGGAGATCCTGCCGCAATCGAAAGAGCATCTAGAAAATGGCGGGATCCTTGTCGTCGAGCTGGGGCAAGGGCAGTCACCGGATGTATTACGGATACTGGAGAAGTCAGAGATCGGGCATTTTTCAGTGATCTGCGATTATGCCGGCAATGAGAGAATCCTCAGGATAGGTCCGGCAGCGTCATGTCCTCCATAGCCTCATAGAATTATTTATTTTTTTAATGGTCTCCTTCTTGACTTTTGGTGACCGCTCCATTAACATATGCTCAATTTGACCCCGGAGGACTCAGGTGCAGGAAGAGGCTTTGCTCATGGATGCGATCATCAACCCTCACGTTGTGCCCCACTATGTCTCCTACGCGTTCCTTGCCTCTCTTATCCTGATAGGCGCTGCACTCGCGATTAGGGGTGCGCTTGCCCTCGTGCCGAAGGGGATACAGAACTTCCTCGAGGTGCTGGTCGAATCACTCCTGAAACTATCGGAGGACAATATCGGTCACAAATGGGGGCTCTATTTCTTTCCCCTCATAGGAACGATCGGCCTCTATATCCTCGTCTGCAACTTCATGGGGCTCATACCGGGGTTTGATGCTCCGACAAGCAATATCAATACGACCGCCTCTATGGCCGTCCCCGTCTTTCTCGCCACGCACTATTACGGCATCAAGGTGAACGGGTTGAAATACATAAACCATTTCCTTGGGCCGATACGCTCTATAGCGGCCCTCCCGCTCATGGTATTGATGTTCTTTGTCGAGTTCATCGGGCATATGGTGAGACCGGTCACCCTTTCGGTGAGGCTTTTTGGAAATATGATAGCGAAGCATATGATACTCTTTGCCCTCGGCCTGCTGGCTCCCGTGATCGTGCCGGTTGCGATTCTCGGATTGGGGGTTCTCGTGAGTCTCATTCAGGCGTTTGTCTTTGTCCTTCTGACAACCCTCTATCTGGCGGGGGCTGTTGAAGAGGCACATTAGGAATCTTCAGAGAAAGGAGGAACATTCATTATGAGAAAATTCGTAGCGGTAACGATTCTCGCGCTCTCTTTGGTCTGGCTGCTCGCACCTGCCGCGTTCGCCGAAGAGGCGGCGGCGCCTCAAACCGGCTCAAAGATATACTATTTCGCCTTCGCCGCTTTGGGCTGCGGTCTCGCGATCGGGCTGGCTGCACTCGGCACCGGAATCGGTCAGGGTATCGGTCTCAGCAAGGCATGCGAGGGGGTTGCGAGGAATCCCGGCGTATCAGGAAAAATCACGACAACGCTCATCATCGGTCTCGCGATGATCGAGTCGCTCGCCATCTATGCACTTGTCGTGGTGCTTATCATCCTTTTCATGAATCCTTTCAAACTTTAATACTCACTAAAAGGGGGCAGATCAACTGCCCCCTTCATCAAAAGCTCGCTCACTGTCACGGAAGTCCAGGCCCAGAGATCTCACGTTTGCCGTTCTAGTATTCTTCCAGGTGATACCACTCGGGATTCTCGAGCCAGGTCTGCGGACGCGAAACAAAATCCAGTATCCTTTCGACGATGAAATAGTGGATTTTTTCCTGGCCCGCGATTTTCATGAATACCTTCTTCTGGATCTCGTCTTTAGTCTCTGCCGCTTTGGCGCGGTAAAAGTCCTCGCTCTTTTTCTCGATCTCGAGGGCTTTCTCATAGAGTTCTGTTTGCTGGATATTAAGCCCGGTAACATCTTTCTCTTCCTTCATCTTCATAAATACGTTTTTCGTGTCGTCGAGTATCGCCGAATCGGCAGGCTCGACTTTCTCCCGGTCTTTCATCTTTTTGAACAAGTTGTAATGTATTACCTCGGCATCGGCAAGCATGGTAAGGATATTCCTCAGCCCCTTGTTATTCGCGCCCACGGCCAGCTCCCGATAATAATTTTCGCCGTCCTTCTCCATTTTCAGAGCAAATTCATATATGTCCATTTCAGACCTCCTTATTGTTCGCGGATCCACTTCGCCATGTGCTTCAGGTACTGCCATCTCCGTCTTACCTCGGCCTCAGCCTGTTTCATGAGTTCGGCCGCCAGTTCCGGGCTGCTCGTCTTCAATGCCTTGTAACGATTCTCATTGTAGGCATACTCCTCGAAGGAGATCGTAGGCTCTTTGCTATCGATGACTAAGGGGCTTTTGCCCTGGCCCTCGAGTTCCGGGTTATAGCGATAGAGCGGCCAGTGTCCGCAGGCCACAGCCCTTTTCTGTTCCTCAACCCCTTTGCTCATATCAATCCCCTGCGCGATACAGGTCGAATATGCGATGATGAGGGAAGGCCCGTCGTAGGACTCGGCCTCGGCAAAGGCTTTTACGGCCTGGGCCGGATTGGCACCGAACGCAATCTGTGCGACGTAAACGTTTCCATACGTGGCCATGATCAGCCCTATGTTCTTTTTCGGGGTCCTCTTCCCGCCGGCAGCGAATTGGGCGGTAGCCGCGAGGGGGGTAGATTTCGACATCTGTCCCCCCGTATTCGAGTAGACTTCGGTGTCGAGGATCAGAACGTTTAAGTTTTTCCCGGACGCCATGACTTGATCGAGACCTCCGTAACCGATGTCATAGGCCCACCCGTCTCCACCGACCGCCCAGACGGATTTCCTAACGAGATAATCGCTGAGTGAGAGGAGGCTCTTCGCCCCCGGTGAACTGTCCTTCGAGAGCCTCTTCTTCAGGTCTGCGACGCGTCCTCTCTGTTTTTCAATCCCTTCCTGTGTTGTCTGATCGCCATTTCGTATGGAATCGAAGAGCTCACGCGCATCTGCATAGGATGGATTTTGCGTCAGCTTCTCAGCGAGTTCCATGGCCTGCGCTTGAAACTTGTCGACCGTCAACCTCATGCCGAGACCGAATTCGGCGTTATCCTCGAAGAGGGAATTTGACCAGGCCGGTCCTCTGCCGTCAGCCCTTTTCGTGTACGGAGTCGTAGGCAGGTTGCCCCCGTAAATCGACGAGCATCCCGTTGCATTGGCAACAAGGAGCCGGTCGCCGAAGAGCTGGGTGAGGAGTTTCAGGTACGGCGTTTCGCCGCACCCCGCACATGCACCGCTGTATTCGAAGAGCGGCTTCACAAACTGACTTCCCCTCAGCGTTGATACGGTATACCGGGAGGGGTCTGTTTCAGGGAGGTTGAGGAAGAAGGAGTAATATCCCGCCTCCTGATCCCTCAGCGGCTCTTGGAGCTTCATATTGATAGCCTTGAAACCGGGGACCTTCTTGCCCTCAGCGTCTTTCTTGAAACCGGGACAGACGAAGACACAGGAACCGCAACCGGTGCAGTCCTCCGGCGCAACCTGGACGGTGAACTTCAGGCCTTCGAGTTCTTTCCCCTTTGCATCGACAGTCCTGAACCCTGACGGTGCGCCTTTCAGGAGCGCGGGAGCGTAGGCCTTGATCCGTATCGTCGCATGCGGACAGACAAAGGAGCACTGGCCGCACTGAATGCAGATATCGGGTTCCCATATCGGGATGTGGACACCGATATTCCGCTTCTCATACTGTGTCGTCCCCGTCGGCCATGTTCCATCGGCAGGCATGGCAGAGACGGGTAGGTCATCGCCCCGGCCCGCGATCATCTTTGCGGTCACATCCCTGACGAACTCCGGCGCGTCTCGGGGAACAGGCGGTTGCATCCGCAACTTGCTCGTGACCTTGCCGGGGTTAGGCACTTCAACGATGTTCTGGAGCGCCTTGTCCACCGCGGCATAGTTCATCTCCAGAACCTTCTCGCCTTTCTTCATGTACGTTTTTTTGATTTCGGCCTTAATCGCCTTTATCGCGTCCTCTTTCGGGATGATTCCCGAAATGACGAAGAACGCCGTCTGCATGATCATGTTGATCCTGGCACCGAGGCCGATCTCCTCCGCCAGCGATATGGCGTCGATGATGTAGAACTTCATGTGCTTCGCGATGAGTTGCTCCTGAACTTCGGCGGGAAGGGTGTCCCATACTTTGTCTGCGGCATGGGAAGTCGTAAGGAGGAAGGTCGCTCCCTTCTCCGCCCGTGAGAGCATGTCGTATTTTTCGAGGAACGTCGGATTATGGCAGGCAATGAAGTCAGCCGTCGAAAGGAGATAAGGGTTGAGTATCTTCTCTTTGCCGAACCGGAGGTGAGACGTCGTGATCGAGCCGGACTTTTTCGAGTCATAGACGAAATACCCTTGAGCATAGTTATCCGTCTCCGACCCGATGATCTTTATCGTGTTCTTGTTTGCCCCGACCGTTCCGTCGGCACCCAGTCCATAGAACATGGCCCGATACACTCCCTTTCCCTCAACGGCAAAAGAGTTGTCATACGCGAGGCTCGTCCCGCCCACGTCATCTTTTATGCCGACGGTAAAGTGATTCTTCGGCTTGGACTCCGAGAGGTTATCAAATACGGCCTTCGCCATCGAAGGCGTGAACTCCTTTGAACCGAGACCATAGCGGCCTCCGGTGATCTTCGGGTAGTCTTTGAAACGCGCAGTCCCTTTTTCGATCGCCTCGCCGATAGCGGTTCTCACATCGAGATAGAGAGGTTCCCCGATCGCACCGGGCTCTTTTGTGCGGTCCAGAACGGCGATTGACTTCACGCTTGCAGGGAGGGTTTGGGCAAATGCATCGGTGTCGAAAGGCCTGAAGAGCCGCACCTGAACGAGTCCCAGTTTCTCCCCTTTTGCGTTCAGGGCGTTGATCGTGCTGAGCACGGTCTCTCCCCCCGACCCCATGATAACGATTACCCGTTCGGCTTCAGGGTCGCCGTAATAATCAAAGAGGTTATAACGCCGCCCCACGACACCGGCGAACTTGCCCATCACCTTCTGCACGATAGCCGGAGTGGCAGCATAGAATCTATTCACCGTTTCTCTTCCCTGGAAATATACATCCGGGTTCTGGGCAGTGCCACGTAACGAGGGACGGTCGGGGGTGAGCGCCCTCATGCGGTGGGCGATAACAAAGTCATCGTCTATCACAGCCCTCATGTCGTCGAAGGTGAGCTCCTCTATCTTCTGGACTTCATGAGACGTTCTGAAACCGTCAAAAAAATGGAGAAAGGGGATCCTCGATTCGAGGGTTGCCGCCTGCGCGATGAGTGCAAAGTCCATCGCCTCCTGGACATCCTGTGAGCAGAGCATTGCAAACCCGGTCGAACGGGCGGCCATAACATCGGAATGATCTCCAAATATGCAGAGAGCCTGAGCGGCGAGGGAACGGGCTGTCACATGGAAGACTGTCGGCGTGAGTTCTCCCGCTATCTTGTACATATTCGGCATGATCAGAAGGAGGCCTTGGGAAGCAGAGATCGTCGTGGTCAGCGCCCCGGTTGTGAGGGATCCATGCACCGAACCCGCGACGCCCGCCTCCGACTGCATCTGGCTCACGAGAGGAACAGAACCCCAGATATTCGCCTTGCCCGCAGCGGATTTCGCATCACATATCTCGGCGATAGGGGAAGAGGGGGTTATCGGATAGATCGTGATAATCTCATTCGTGGCATGCACCACATGCGCGCACGCCGTGCAGCCGTCAACAGTCACCATTTTTCTGCTCATTTCAATGTCCTCCTTGAATTACAAAGCATCCATGCACCGTCGTTAACTGCTCTTCCCACGGCGGGTCAGGCAGCAGGTGGAAAGAGGTCGTTACTTCTCAGAATATACGCCTAATCATATAGCATAGCATGATAGCGCAATTTACGATTTTATTGCCAGGCCTATTATCAGCCTATTATTAAGATTTATAGCTCTTGCTGGCGCTGATCGTCTGCGAACCAAAGGTCATTAGAAAGGATTCTGGAAGCGGCAGTTACTCGTTTATCGCAGATACTCATTCACCCTTTCAGGCTCAAACTCTTCCGAAGCGAGGATGTTATGGACAAACTTGAATATCATCTCCCTCTGCTCACGCGTTACCTCCGGATAAAAGACCGGATTGGCCACCACTGCTCCCCTGAACGCATAAAAGGGCTGGAGCACCGACAGGATCTCTGAATCCCCCGATCGCTGCACGTAATCCCGAAAGAAGAGTTTTAGCCCTTCCAGATAGGGGCCTCTGACCGATCCATGATGTTTTATCGAAAAGAAGATATAGTTGATGGTCAGGGCCGTCACATCATCTGCTGGGTCACCCCATGGACCGCGGCTTCTGTCCAAAAGGATGAAGTCAGCGGCGTGGGGTTCCGTGTCCGCAGGCGCGAGATTTTTGCCTTTCCTGTTTTTAAACCAGATATTCCCGGGGTGAAAGTCACCATGAATCTGGGAAAGCCTTTTGACCCGGGGCCGCAACCGGTATACACAGTCAACCGATCTTTTGATGATATCCGTCATCTCCTGAAGCGAGGTGGTTCCTTCAGGGTATAGATCGAAAATTCCCATGAGACATTCACCGTGGCCGACGGTTTCTCTCAATTTCCTCCAATAGAGGGTCTTCGAATCTTTCTTCGTACTATGGATATTCGCCAGGTACGATGTCATAGCCTTTATCTTCTCGACGTCCTCGTGATCAAGGCTCTCCTTTTTTGAAAATTCGAGGAGATCAAGGAAATAATCCGTACCCTCTCCTCTCTCCATCAGGAGATAATATTCTTTTCCTCCGCCGACAGATTGCACTGAGCCGTCTTCCATCTCGGCGAGCACGTCAACTGCTCTGATGTGTCCCGGCAGGTTATTGAATTCATCAAGGTCAAGGAGAAAGACGCCTGCCCGGTCCGACGGGTAATCATGCCCGAAGCCTTCGGAAAGGAGCGACTTTATGACATACGAGACCGGACCGCGTTCTGTCTTCCATTCCACGAGAAAGCCAGCTCCTTGAACCCCAGAGCCGATCTTTCTGATTTCGACGAGAGGAACACTGAATTTCTTCTTGAGGTAAATTCTTAAGGCGTCTTCATTGATCATGACAGATTGCCGGATGCATGCTCCTTGCAGGTTCAGCCTTTAGATTTCCCCGAAGTTCGCCCTGTATCGGCTTAAGAAATCCTCGTAGGAAAAATGATGCTCCTGGGTTCCGTATTGTTCCACCGCATACGCGGCTGTAACGGCGCCCATTCTTGCGGCTTTTTCAATAGCTCGTCCCGTAGCGAGCCCCTTTAACAAGCCCGCCCTGTAAGCATCACCAGCTCCGGTAGGGTCGACAACGGCACGCACACGCACCGCCGGGATGATGAGATCACGATCACGAGAACTCACGAGCGAGCCTTTTTCTCCAAGAGTAGTTATGATGAAACCCGTCATTCGCAGGAGGTCGTTCTTATTCAGTCCCGTCATCTTCATGATCAGTTCGAGTTCGTAATCATTTGAGATGAGGGCCATCGACCCTTCGATCCATCGAGCGAGAGATTTCCCTTCCCATGCTGTGAGGGACTGACCCGGGTCGCAGATGAACGGTACTCCGTTACCGCGGCAGACATCTCCATACACAACCATGTCCTGCAGGTTTCCGGGGGCAAAAAGAGCTATCGCGTTGTCAGACTCTGCATTTTCGAATAGGTATTCAGACGGATATTTCATCGCACCGGGATTGAAGCCTGTTATCTGGTTGTCCGACTTGTCGGTTGTGATGTATGCCCCCGCGGTAAACTCGTCATCGATGATCCTGATTCCGTCCGTAGGGATATCGTGCTCCTTCAGCCACGAGAAATAACGATGATAATCTCTGCCGATCGTGGCGAGGACGAAGGGCTTCTCATTGAGAAGGCTGAGCGAATACGCGATGTTGCCTGCAGTGCCCCCGAATTTTTCGACCATTCCGTTGACGGTGAAACAGACATTAAGGATATGGATCTTATCGGGGAGGATGTGGTCCGAGAACTTACCCGGAAAGTCCATGATTCTGTCATACGCGAGCGAACCGGAGATATAGATATTCACGACTCTAGTGGCGGATGCTTCGGCTCATTCCAGGCTCTTTAACTCACTTTCCACCTGGGCCTTTCGCTGAGTGAGGCCGCTCTTCCTCTGCTGGACAGTAGCTAATTCTTGCTGTAATGGGGCCAACTCAGCCTCCAGCTGCCGGAGCTGAAGCGTGGTATACCTGGGACGGCTCATCTTCTTCTGGTCGATGGATGTCTTCAGCCTGGCCTCATCTTCTTCGACAGTCCCAAGTTCCGCATTAAGAGAATCGAGCTCTCCCTTTAAGTCGATCACGCGTCCGGTCCTGTCAGGGGGTGACGCAACAGCGGGAGGCGGTGCTTCCTCTCGACTCTCGATGCCGGATGTCGACCGGAAGTCTTTTTCAGGAGCTCCCGTCTCTTCAATCTTCAGGACGTCTTTCGCCTTGATACCCATGGAGCCCCCGCCAAACTGGATAAGGATATCTTCTCCCTGTTTCTCATATGAACCTACCCCTGATATCGCAGAACCGTTTCGCAGGTAAATCTTGTATGCAGCCCCGGCAGCGGGCGGGAGGAGCAAGATGAGGCTAAAGAGAATTATCGAGAACTTTTTCATTCGTGCCTCCTTAATGCTTCTAAAAGGATGCTGGCAATTCTCCTGTTGAAACCGTGAATCTTTGCTATTTCTTCCACGGTAGCGTTACCTATATCATCTATACTACCAAAATATCTCAAAAGTTCAAGCCTTCTCTTCCTCCCTATGCCGGAAATCTTTTCGAGAGGCGATTCGATGAGCCTCTTGTCTCGGAGCTTTCTGTGATACGCTACGGCGAACCTATGTGCCTCGTCACGAATCTTCTTAAGGAGGAGGGAGGACGGGCTCCCATCCTCGAGGTCCACGACTTCACCGGCGAGCGTTAATGCCCTGTCAGGATCCTTTGCAACGGCAATAAGTACCGGTCTTTTTCCATCCCTGCCGGTAATTTTATTTGCTTCAATAACATCGCTCGCTATTTCGAGCTGCCCTTTTCCTCCGTCTATTACGATCAGGTTCGGGGTCTCATCGCCGAGGTTCTTTAGCGTTCTCGTGATGACTTCATGCATCATCGAATAATCATCAACTCCGGAAACGGTCTTGATCCTGAGGTGTCTGTAAAGGTCTTTCTTAAACTCTCCATGGGACCAGTAAATAAAGGCTCCCACTGATTCGCTCCCCGCTATCGTCGAAACATCAAAAGCGCCGATGTCTTGCGGAAGAAAGGGAAGACCGAGGCGGTCCTTAATTCCCGTTACTATTTCATCTTCATCGCCCTGCGCGACATTTTTGAGCTGAAATAACTGCTTTGCGTTTTCATCGGCCATTTTCGGGAGATCGAACTTTTTGCCTGTCTTCGGAACTCTTAGTCCGACCTTTTTCCCCCTCTTCTGCCTCAACCAGGCCTCAAGGCTTGCTCGATTATCCGTTTTGGAAGCGGTAATGATCTCTTCAGGAGGGATAATATCTCCCGCATAAAACATCTCGATAAAACCGTGGAGAACCTCTCCCCTCCGCGACTTCCCGGCATCTTTGAGATAGAAATCCTTGGTACCGATGAGAACCCCGTTTCTGACAAAAAAAACATCAAGCGCCGCATCTATTCCGTCCGAATAAAAGCCGATCGCATCGATGTCTCCGAGCTCGGGCGCGACGACTCTTTGGGACTCCCACGCAAGCTTTATATTCTTTATTCTGTCCCTTATGCGTGCGGCCTCTTCAAATTTAAGTTCACGTGAGAGGAGATGCATCTTCCTTTCGAGATTGTTAAGGAGTTCCACCCTCTTGCCCCTTAAGAAGAGGATCACCTCCTCAACCGTTTTCTTATACGCGACCCTGCTTATCCGACCGTCGCATGGTGCGCCGCATCTGCCCATCTGGTACTGAATGCATGGCCTCATCGGTTTACCCAATGCGTAGTCGCACAATCTGATAGGGAAATTCTTTCTGATGAAGGCGAGGGCATCCCACATGCCCTGGGCTGGCACATAGGGTCCGAAATAGAGGGAATTATCTCTCTCTATCCTCCTTACAACCTCCAACCGTGGCCAGTCTTCTCCGATCGTCAGTTTCAGATAGGGATAGTTCTTATCATCTCTCAATACGATATTGAATCGCGGCTTATACTGTTTTATGAGGCTGGCCTCAAGTACGAGAGCCTCAAGCTCATTTTCAGTTATGATGTAAGAAAAGTCGACGATAAGCTTTACCATGGACGCCTTCCTCATGTCGAGGGCCTCGGGTCTCTGAAAATACGTCATGAGACGTTTTTTCAGGTTCTTTGCCTTTCCCACATAGAGGATCTTTTCCTTTTGTCCTTTGAGAAGATAGACGCCGGGTTTTTCAGGAATATGCACCAGTTTGTCTTCCCTCATAGAGACATACTAATCAAAGGCGGCCGGCAGCGTCAAGCCGGCATTGTCTCTGTGTAAAATATGGTTAATAGCGATTATTTATCAATAAATAAGATATATCATAAGAAAAAAAGGTTTAATGGCAAATTTATGTCTCTATTTGCTTGTAACCTCTAATATTTCCCCATTGACTATATCTCCAAAAATGTTATTCTAAGTGTAGGCTTTAAGAAGAGTAAGACATGCAAGTGGTTTTTTTTGAGAGTGTAGCCACTTGTGAGGGTTTCTGTTTCTCTGCAGTACCTTGGGGTGGGGTCAACTTGAGGGAACACGCATATGAAAGGGAATCGGAATGCGGATGTGGTGATGCAAGCCCCAAAGCCCTGAAGGACAGAGGGGAAGCCTAAGCATCCACCGAGATACCCACTTTGTCAAAGCCTCAAATGGCTTTATGCCTCAAGGTAATGCGGGGTTGTTCTTTGAAAACTATAAA
>DASPUT010000173.1 GCA_035622735.1 Thermodesulfovibrionales bacterium
CAAGACGCTTCCCGGATCGGAAATCCCGGGGGTGCCCGCATCGGAGATGAGGGCTACGGACTCTCCAGTATGGAGCCTCCGCAGCACCTCTTCAGACTTCACCTTTTCCTTTTCTCCCCAGTAGCTCATGAGGGGCTTCGAAATGCCGTAGTGGTTCAGGAGTTTTGAAGAGTGGCGCGTGTCCTCGGCGGCGACGATATCGACCTCTTTCAAGACCCTTAGAGCCCTGAGCGTTATGTCCTCAAGATTACCGATAGGGGTAGAAACGATGTAGAGGATGCCTTTCATGTCCCTCGTCTCTAAAGTGAGATACGCCGCTGAAAAGCGTTAATGCGAAGGGTTGGAATCAGGCTGTGCCATGCGATACTCTATTTCTTGAAACTGCCCTTAAATCTATTCAGCCACATGATATGGCTTCTCTCTTCGTTGATGATTTCATCCACGATTTCCCTTTCTTTCACAGCATCCCGTATACCGTAGAAATAGAGGAGGGTCTCTTTTTCGAAGCCGAGCGCGAAGTTCACCGCGTCCTCAACGGTCTTCACGTGAGCGAGGGACGGAAGGGATTTGTTCTTTCCGAGGAAGAACTCGGACTCCACGATAGCCCTGAGGTACTGTTCGGCCTCTTCCCAGTTCTCCGGCTCGTCATCTCTTATGATGCCGGCAAGCTCGCTGAATGTCTTCTCGTGCCTCTGCTCCTTCGCGGCGAGGTTCGAAAAGAGCTTCGCAAGTCCTTCGTCCCGCCTTAAGTTCTCCGCCATGGTCGTGTAAAACTGGTATCCCAACCTCTCCGTCTGTACGGCCTGGTCGATGACTTCCCGTATCGAAAACCTTTCCATGTATCGCCTCCTCTATCCGAATCGTGACCGGTTATTCCGTATCGAGTTTCAGCAGTTTTCGCAACTTCTTGTCCGCCTTTACGATTTCGTCGACGTCGTCACCGGTAAGGTCCCATGAATATTCGCCCTTCGCGGTCCTGTGGAGCTTGATCTTTACCGGCTTCCGGGGTTTCACCTGCTGGATGTCGGGCTGCTTCTTAACCTGAACGGCATTGTCGGCGGCAAGAAGAATTCCCGGAGAAGAGAAAACAGCGGAGAGACAGAGAGAGAGTGAAACGGCGGTAATTGTATGAAATAATTTCTGAGAAAAAATCATCGAAATCCTCCCCGGCTTTTCGTTTCTCCGCCTGCTCCTAATAGCTCCTGTAACGGTTTGTTATCGGGAATCTCCTGTCCCGGCCGAAGGCCCTCCCCGTTATCTTGATGCCCGGCGGTGACTGCCTCCTCTTATACTCGCTCCTGTCGATCATTCTGATAACTTCTTCGACGCACTTCGCTTCGCAGCCCAGGCTCAGGCCCGCGGGCAGGATCTCCTCGAAACTCCTGTCGTCTTCGACGTATGCCTTCAGGATAGGATCGAGGACTTCATAGGGAGGGAGTATATCGCGGTCTTTCTGATCGGGTTTGAGTTCAGCCGAAGGCTCTTTTGTCAACACCCTTTCCGGTATGACCTTTCCGGACCCTTTCTCATTCCTCCATTCGCAGAGCTTATATACCATCGTTTTCGGAACGTCCTTGATCACCGCAAACCCGCCGGCCATGTCGCCATAGAGCGTAGCGTAGCCGACGCTCATCTCGGATTTGTTCCCCGTCGTCAGGACGAGCCAGGCAAACTTGTTCGAAAAAGCCATGAGGATGTTGCCCCGTATCCTGGCCTGAAGATTCTCTTCCGTCGTATCCTGTGCGAGCCCCCCGAAACGGGCCTCGAGAACCTTGAGATAGGAATGGTATATCTCTGCGATCCGGACCTCAAAGAGTTCGATACCGAGATTCCCTGCGAGTTCGAAGGCGTCTTCCCTGCTCTCCTTCGAGGTATAAGGCGAAGGCATGAAGAGCCCTTTCACGTTCTCATTCCCGAGGGCATCCACCGCAATCGCGGCGACGATGCTCGAGTCGACGCCGCCGCTCAAACCGATGACCACGCCGCTGAACCTGTTCTTCCTCACATAATCGGCTGTCCCGAGGACGAGGGCGCTATAGACTTCCTCAGCGGGATCGAAGACCCGGCTCACCCTTGCCGGAAGCGGGTTTCCTGTCTTCTGCCTTTTCTCCCGCGAAATGGTTATTCGCTCCGACCGTGACCCCTCCGCAGTGACGGCCTCCCGCCTTCTTCGAGGGTCGTGGAGTCTTCGCATGAAGACGGCATCGGCGTTCAGGTCGATTATGAGCAAATCCTCCTCGAACTGTTTCCCCCTGCATAGGATCTCACCTTTTTCGCTGCAGACGAGACTGTGTCCGTCGAAGACGAGTTCATCCTGACCGCCGACGGTATTCAGATAGGCGATGATCACTGCGTTATCCGTTGCGCGCGAGGAGAGCATATTCTCCCTGAATGCAGCCTTCCTGAAATGGTAGGGGGATGCGTTGATGTTGATGATCAACTCAGCCCCGAAAAGGGACTGCACGTGAGCCGGTCCGTCGGGATACCAGATGTCCTCGCAGATATTCACGCCGAATTTGAAATCCCTGATGCTGTATACGGGGAACCGGGTCCCTGCCTGGAAATACCGGTATTCATCGAAGACCCCGTAATTGGGCAGATACATCTTATGATAGACATCCGTAAGAGTCCTGTTGTGGAGGATCGCGGCGGCATTATAGATGTCCTCTTTCCTGTCGACAAAACCGACTATGGCGGTTATATCCCACACTTCCTCCCTGATTTTCCCGAGGGCTTCGATGTTGTCCTTTATGAACTGCGGTTTCAGGAGGAGGTCTTCGGGGGGATACCCGGTGACGGAGAGTTCGGGAAAGGCGACGATATCGGCAGAGGACTCTCCTGCCCTCCGTATGTACTGAATGATCTTCTCCGTGTTGCCCTCTAAATCCCCGACGGTCGGGTTGATCTGGGCAAGGGCGAGTCTCAGCGTCCTCATGACTAATAATAATGAAAGGGAGCCGATTTGTAAAGGCGAGCCGGCCATCGTTGTGCTGTCACCGTCAGCGATTTTCTTCGCCCGATATATTATAATGTGCGGAGGCGATTATCTCTCTTCCAAGGAGGTTCGTAAGGCCTTGCGATTATGGCCGAAGTTGTTTAAGGGTTTTCGGGAAGTAAAGGTCTTCTTCATATCCTTGAGCCTGATTGTGCTCTTCTTCATCGCTGCAATCTTTTTCGGTATCTATCTCAGGAGCGATGCCCTGATGTTCGAGACCATCAGGGATGAGGCGAGATCATATTTTGACCTGATCCTGCAGACGAGAATATGGAACGCACAACACGGCGGCGTCTATGTGGAGAAGAAGGAGGGTGTCGGCTCAAATCTTTATCTGAAAGAGGTAGGCATCGAACCGGACATAGTCTGCAGCAACAACAGGGTTTTGACGATGCGGAATCCCGCCCTTATGACGAAGGAGATTTCTCAACTTATCGGGAAAAGAAGCGGGGTAAGATTTCACATAACCAGCCTCAAACCGATAAACAGCGAGAACTCACCGGACAGGTTCGAGCGTGACGCGCTTCTGGAATTTGAAGGCGGTAAGAAGGAGGTCTCGAGCGTGGACAGGACAATCGTTCCACCTCTATTCAGGTATATGGCACCTCTCTCTGTGGAACAATCGTGCCTCGCCTGCCACGAACGGCAGGGATACAAGGTGGGAGATATCCGCGGGGGCATAAGCGTCACGATACCGCTCGGCGGATTGGAAGAAAAGATGCGCACAAACAGGATCATGCTGATGCTCCTCTTGATATTCACCGTTGTGCTTCTCATGTCGACCCTCTACTATATGGTCTGGAGGCTTGTTTTACGGCTTCATGAATCTAGGAAAAAACTAAGGCATATCTCGATCACCGACGAGTTGACGGGACTAAGAAACCGGCGGTATATCATGGGACGATTGGGAGAGGAATTCCAGCGGGCAAGGCGCATCGAGAAGTCACTGGGCGTGATTATGCTCGATCTCGATAATTTCAAGCAGCTGAACGATCTTTACGGGCACCAGTTCGGAGACGTCATACTTCGTGCCGTGGCTAAGCGGATGCAATCGAGCCTCAGGGACTATGACCTCGTCGGAAGGATCGGCGGGGAGGAATTCCTTATCGTTTCGCCTGATTCCGATATTGAAGAGACCGGCAGGATCGCCGAGAGGATGAGGACCATCATCAGAGACGAACCTATCGGCGACGGTTCGAAAGAGATGACCGTTACTGTCAGCGCCGGCATAACTATGCTGAGAGATGAAGACCGGGGTATCGATGCCCTGCTCAGGAGAGCAGATAAGGCGTTATACAGGGCCAAACAGGAGGGGAGGGACAGGGTCGCCTCGTCCTGAGAATGTTGTTGCCCGTTGATTTCCGTGAGGCTCTGCCGCCCCGATAAACAGTTGTAACCTCGCTCCAATATAGTGTAGACTTCAAAGACCGATAATCAAGATTCGAGAACGTATCTCAATGCATAACCGGTGAAGGAGGAATAATGATGAAGAAGGGAATAATCGCAAGTTTCGTTTTAGTTGGCCTGTTGATCTTCAGTCAGGCCTACACTGCTGAGCAGGCGGTGCATTCGGGTCATCACGGGTCACAGGCCGAAGTCCAGCAGGTCAAGGAAATCGTCAGCCGTATCCTCGCAAACAACGCCGACTTTATGAAGAAGCACGGAGCGGAATATTTCAACCCTTTCCTCGAATCGCAGCATCCTAAGGCGACCGTCGTCTCCTGTTCTGATTCAAGGGTGCATGTGCATGCCCTTGATCAGACCCCGGACAATGACCTCTTCGTCATAAGGAATATCGGCAACCAGGTTGCGACCGCAGAAGGCTCTGTAGAGTACGGGGTGCATCACCTCCATACGCCGCTGCTCCTCATTGTCGGTCATGTGAGGTGCGGGGCGATCAAGGCTGCCTTGGGCGATTATTCGAAGGAGTCCTCCGCCATAAAGAAGGAACTGGATACCATATCGATAGCGAAGGGCGGCGACTGGCTCGAAGGGGTGAAGAAGAATGTGAACAATCAGGTTGCGGATGCGATGAAGAAGTTCGGCGCTGAGGTTAAGGATGGAGACCTTGTCGTTGTCGGTGCGGTGTATGACTTTGCGAATGACCTCAAACAGGGATATGGAAAGCTGACCATTATTAACGTGAACGGCGACACGAGCGCTGACAAAATCAAGGTCTTCGTCGATACGAACAGCAGCGCGATGTAATCTCCAGTCGATAATGGTGATGCTGAGACTTGTCTAAACGGGCAGGGCAGCCTTTGCCCCGCTTTGCTATCATTGCCCATACCCGATCCCACTGAAGGTGAACGAAAAGGCGAACTGATCGTTCGCTCGGAAAAGAATCACTCCCTTCTCAAATTGTCAGAATATCGAGTGCACCGACATAATGACACGTTCAAGAAACTGCAACTAGCAAGCAGTACATCCAGTACAAGAAACAGGCAGATTTTTGCTCCTTGGCAAGACTTCTGCACGAACTCAACACAGTGAAAATGCGCTACAGCTCAGTTACGATCGGTTCTCACAATTCTATTGGTACGCGCATGGTTCAACAATCAGCTGTCCACAGGAAAGAAAGCATGAATGATATAATGTGTATAACTTGACAAGTAAGTTTGCAGGTGCTAAAGACCCGCCCTCGGCGGGGCAGCCGACACGGAATGAGGAGGGGGAAAACAATGAGAGGAAAAACAATGAGAGGAAAAACAGTTCCTATGCTGATTGGATTGGCAGTGGTGATCCTAAGCGTGGTTTTGCTGTCCTGTGCGACCACCCCTACGACTCAGTCCGAGATAAACGAGCAGCGGGCATCAATTCGGGACATGGCAAACCGGACCCTCTCAGAGCTCTACGGACAATACCCGGGAGCGAGATCGAGGGTACATAAGGCAGCCGGATATGCGGTCTTCAGCGACTTCGGCATGAAATTTCTGTTTATGGGTTCGGCTACCGGCCATGGCATTGTGATAAACAACGAAACGCGGCATGAGACCTTCATGAAGATGGTCGAGCTTCAGCCCGGGTACGGATTCGGGGCCCAGAAATTCAAGGTCATTTTTGTCTTCGATACTCAGGCTGTGCTCAACAACTTCGTGAATTCCGGCTGGGAGTTCGGAGGCAGCACGGCAGCGGCAGCACAGACGAGCACTCAAGGCGGCGGCGCTGAAATGGGAGCGACGGTATCGCCCGGCATGACCATGTACCAACTCAGCGGAACCGGAGCTATCGTCGGTGTCAGTATTACCGGTGCCAAGTATTACAAGGATGACACACTGAACTGAGACAGATTTTGGCAATACATGAAAGTGACTTAGGGGCCGGGCAATCTCGGAAATGAAAAGCAATGCTCGGCCTCGTTTTCAGGAGCGAAAACAGTTCTCAGGGTAATACCCGTGAGTCGTCCACTGTTTCACCTGATTCCCCGTCCGTGGCTCCCAATGTCAATGCCAGATGAACAGAAACTCCCTCCGGATTCAGGAAGCTTGGAAGCCGATCTTTTCAAATCAAAAATAGATTAAGAGGTAGAGCAGCTGAATAAACGTAACGGCTTGGCCAGCAGGCTAGTGAAAGGCTATCAAGCCAATGCCCGGCAACGCAGCACTTAACGACCACCCCAAAAGTCGGGATACAACAACGTTAAGCCTAGTGTGATGCCATATTTTGGCGCTGGCCCATTGTACGAGACGTCCTTGAACGCCTCGACGAAACAGCTCACATCTTGCCGACCGATCTTGAAAACACGTCCCGCTCCGAGATCAAGCGGCAACAGCCGCTTGCCGGTCTTCCAGTCAAAGACGATCTGGGGCTGTGATCTGACAAACCAGCCTTTTCCTAATTGGTAGGAAACGAAGGGTTGCAGAATCATTTGATTCACATTTGCACGATCGGGATCGCCGCCAAAAGAGAACAGGTTTTGCACAAGCACGCCCGCCAGCCACCGCTCTGGCACAAACGCCAGCACCGCAGCTGGTCCCGCCTGCCATTTGCCCTGACCAGTGACAGACGAACTAGCCGTCGGAAATATGAAGGCCGGCCCAACTCCCCATAGTACACTATGCTCCTCATTGAATATGGCAACGTCGACGAATTTTAGATCGCCGAACCCTGTCGCATTGCCGGGGAGTGTGACTGCCACTGGAATCGTTAAGAGCGAAAGCTGAGGAAAGGGCAGCAGGCGGTATTCAGGTAATGGCATGGTCACACCAATCGTGAATGTGTTGCCATGCCCTTCCAACCCCGCGAATTGGGGAGCGTAGCTATCCTGAAACCGGACTTGCAGAATACTCGATATTGGCGCATTGGCTTGTTTGACCAGGTCCGGCTGCGTTGGGGCGGTCATATTTCCGTCATCAGCCCGCACCCCGCTGGAGCCAAGCGCATACAGCAGGAAAAGAAAAAATAAGATGTTCAAATTCTTAAGATTCAATTTTGAGTACCAGACGCGGAGTTCTCACAGTTCCCAAAGCCCTCACTGCAAGATATTCCGCCATTAGCCCGAAAATTCGCATCTCCACTCCTCAGTCAAATTAACATAGGTGTACTTTTATTGCCTCCGATTATAATCTGTGATTTTGGGTTTTTGTCAATAATGCTTTCATTTAGATGTTTGATGCGGCAATTCACCACTATCGCAGACTGCTTTTGGGTGATAAAATTATATCGAGGAAATAAGATAGCTTCTCATGACTGTCCACGACTAAATTGGGACGAACCATCTAGAGGAGAGAGAACATGGAGCGGAAGAGATGATTGATTGGCGAGTACATAGGTTCGAGCACAGGAAGGACATCTTCTTTGGGGGCTGCAAAGGCTATTTCGACTTTTATCCCGTGATCCGAGCTCGCCTGAGTTTTGCGGCTTCGAGTATCTTTCGCCTGATAAGGTTGTCGGCATCAGTCCACGAAACGATCTCATCAATGCTGCGATAGCACTCCGGACAAATATTGTTCTCATTGAGCGAACACTTCTTAACACAGGGTGATATTACTTCATCTTCTTTTTCATTTCGCGATTTCTTCATTTGACTAGCACTCTTTCATTTAACAGGCCTAAGACGCGGAGAAAGGAATCTACAACGACTTCAGAACCAGAATAACCCCCGCTCCTAACATGACCCATCCGATAGAGAAAAAGATCGTTGCAATCCAATCGAGGGATTTATAGTCAGAATCGGACGAGCGATACTCTTTTCTAGAATTGATTGCCAGCTCCCGAATTGCAAGGGCGACTTGTGACAATGCTACGGTAATCGGACCTCCAAAAATAAAGCTAATTCCAAATTGCAATCCCAGAGCTTTATCCAGTATGAGACCAAACCTGGTCAACTCAGTGCTGACACTATCCATAATTTGACTCCCCTCCCGAAAGTTATAATATCATTGGTCAAACTATACTTTCATGTCTCAGATAAGTCAACAAGCCCTTCAGATATGAGATCATCGGGAAACCATTATAAATATGACGATTTGAAACAGGTGGAAATACTACTACCTATACCATGCAAAAAAAAAGCGGCAAGATTATTCACTTGCCCCGAGTGATTTAATTCGACGAAAGCGCCCTAGCGTTCTCTTCTCCTCCGTTTCCTCAGATGACAAACGGAGCCTAATCCTGCAGCCAACATAAATATAATAATGCCCCATTCGGTAAGAGTGGGCACGCTAACGCTGGGAGCGCTAACGCTGCATCCGCCGTCGACTGGTCCGTTGACAGTCGAGACCGTAACGCTCGATATATTTGAAGGGCCGCCGCTGCTATTTGTAATCCCAATCCATAGTGAGATCGGCGTATTTCCATCTATGCCGGGAACAACTCCGCTTTGAAGCTGGGCCAAAGTATACGTCTGTCCAGCCCCGTCACCCGCCTGCATAAAGATTGAGGAGGTTGCATTGAGCGTAGCGCCATTCCCCGAGCCATAGCTATCACCATTTAATCCGGTGAGAAGGCCGGCGCTATCAAAGGCAAAAAAATGCCCATCACCGCTTGTGTCAAGCCATAGGTTTATTGTTGGATTACTCCCGGTGCTGACAACAGACACACCCTGCAAATCATTAAGTTTGATTCCACTGTTAAAGAAAAGAACTATACCCGCGTCCGAGTAACCCGAACCTGTGGCAGTCAGATGAAAACCGGAGCCTGAAATGGAAGATGACGCATCTACTCCCGGAGGGGTACCGGCTCCCGGCGGCATCTGGGTATTCCTCACGTAGAAACCACCGCTGTCATTCACAGAGAAGTCCACGTTGCGACAGGATGTTGTGAATACGGTTGTGAACGCGTTAGCCATTGTCGTGGCCACACCAACCATAAAGACCACGAAAAAACATCCCACCCGCAAGAGTTTCCTCATAATCTGTCTTCCTTCAAAGGGTCAGTGAGATCCCTGACTGCCTGTGCCACGCACAATTATATCAAATAGTAAATATACGTGATACAGGAAGGATTGTTCTTCTGGTAACCCATCCTGTATGAGCACGCTTTAGAATGGAATCCATTGTCAGTCGCACCTCGCTCGTCGGCGAAGTCCCGGCTCTTACAGCCCAATCGTAATTGATCTGCGAGGCTAGAACAGTCCTTGTTTCAGGGTGCCGTCTGCCATTACGTATATCGGAACTCCCGTCAGTTCCGCTTTCTGGGCCTCCGTGATGTCTTCTTCGACCATTCTCGTCGCCTCTCTCAGGATATCAACCTCTCTCGTGAGGTCTTTCCTATTCTTCTTCAGCCATTCTGCCTGCTGTTGAACCGCCTTTTGGGTCGCTCCCGGATGAATCTGCTCGAGCGGGAAGAACTTCACGATCACCCGGTATTCCCCTGTGTAGCTCCGGATCTTCTCCATGGCCGCTTTACAGTAGGGGCAGTCCGGGTCAAAAAACATGAAGACCGTCTGTTTGCCCGACGGATTATAAACGATCCTGTCCTTCTCGGTGAGTTTGAATCCTATTCTGCCGAGTTCCGGCTCGAGCTGTTTTGTAAAAATCGGCTTGTTGTTGACATAGACCATCGAATTCGGCACTATGGACTTGCCGTCGCTCGAGATGAAGATGAGGACCGGCATTTTTGCGGCTCCCTCCTTGACATAGACGACGACGGCTTTCCAGTCAGGGGAAGTCGTATCCGCCACTTCCCTGATCGCGTAATCCTTGACCTGCGCTGAAGACGCTATGAAGTCGGTCGTAATCTTCTTGTAATCCGGTTTTGAACACGAGACATTTACGAAGGCGATGAAGACTAGAGAGACCAAGAGGATAATCTGTTTCATTTCTTTCTCCTTAACGATCGGTGATTGCTGCGAAGGCATATAGGAGAGTACCACAGGGAATTAGGATTTTCAATATGAGGGTGCGGATTTCGTAAAGAGCCGAGGTCTTTTGCGTGAGGCGTGCTGTCGATCCGAACGGGCTTCTCAATCGCCTCATGGGCGGTGAGTCACTTCAGTCCCCGTGCTTTGAAAACTCGGGGATGATGCGCTGGTACTCTTCATACGGCAACTGAGAATGCCAGTTTCCGGTAACCATAGCCGCACCGATCGTAAGAAAGATGATGAGGAGGAGAATAATCGGATAGAGATAGGGCCTGAGAGTCCTGCTGTTTTTCCGCGTACCGAGGGTTATATCGAGGGCCCCTTCCGAAGGACAACGGCTTACGCAGGTCATGCAGGCAAAACACTCCGGAGATTTCACCGTGTCCTGATTCTCCACGACGATGAGCGACGGACAGTTCTCGGTGCAGGAATGGCAGTGCACGCAGTTCTCTTCCTTCCGCCGTATCTTAAAGGGACTCAGGTAGCTCAGCAGCCCGAGGAGCGCACCGTAGGGGCAGAGATACCTGCACCAGAAGTTCTTATAAAGGAGAGAGAGCCCGCAGTGGACCAGGAGCACCCAGAAGGTGATCTGAGACATCTCCGTAAAGAATTTCAGCATCCTCACGTCGACGATCTTGTAATAGTCGGTGATGAAGAAGAGTACGATCATATTGAGGGGCATGATAATCCCTATCGAGACGAGGAAGAGAGCCATGAGGATATATTTTAAGGATCTCAGGGAGGTATCGGTCGATTTTCCGATATTGAAGTTTCTCCCGAATATCCTTTTGCCGGTCATCCAGAAAAACTGGGAGACGGTTCCTACCGGACATATCCAACCGCAAAAGCCTTTTTTCATGACGAGCGAGACCCCCATCGCCGAGACGAACAGAATGAGGCCCGCCGGATGGACGGGATCTACCACTCCCGTGAAGAGGAAGTATTTAAGCGCCATGAGGCCTGATATCGGCAAGAATGCGTCAACTGAGGAAGGTCTCTCGAAAAAGGGATAGGCGTTATTTTCGAAATGAAGAACGAACTGGTAGAAACGATACCCTATGAAAAGCACGAAGAGGAGAAATGCGAGTTGTATGACATACCGGAATGTCCTGATGTATCTCCTCTCGCGGCTCATCTTTTATTATAGCTTCTTTACACGTCGCAACGACAATGATCTTAATCATGATATGCTAACCGCATGGTTAGAACGGAACGAAGAATCGATATTTCCTGACGAAATTGCGGAAAGTCTTGGCGACCATTGTTGCGGGCTCTTTCTGGGGGCTGACAAGATAAAATTTTCTCCGAAGTTTGGATCCCTGCAGGGGTAAGAGTCTGATGCGGCCCTCCTGTGTAGCCTTGAAGACAGACCATTTTGAAACAAAAGCTACCCCCAAACCCGATTGCACCATCTGGACGATCAACTCCGGATTCCCCAGGGTCATGGCTATCCTTATCTGCCCAAGGTTTACTCCGAGCCTTAGAAGGAAACCGTCGATCAATTCTCTCGTGCCCGAGCCTGTCTCGGGCATGATAAATGGCTGAGATAGGAGGTCTTCTGCGGTGAGCGTCTTTATCTTTGTCAGGGGATTGTCGTCTGACGCTATGATAACTATCTCGTCCTCTGCAATCTCCTCTATGAAGACCGAGGATTTCTTTGCCCCTCCCCCGATGACCCCTATATCGATCTTGCCCTCATGAAGATCATTCATTATGCTCATGGTGGACGATACCGAAAGGTCCACCTTCACCTCGGGATATTCCCTCGAAAAGCCATAGAATACCTGAGGGAGCAGATACGTTGCAGCAGTAATGTCTGCGCCTATGGCCAACGCGCCCTTCACTTTTTGCATCAGGGCGAGGATATCATCTTCCATCTTCTTGAACTGCTCGAGAATCCGTTTCGCATGCTCGTAGAGAAGCCGTCCGGCGGGTGTCGGTATCACCGTTTTGGCCTTTCTGATAAAGAGTTGTACGCCCAGCTCGTCCTCAAGTTTCTTTACGAGATGGCTCATTGCAGACTGAGTCATGAATTTTGCCTCAGCAGCTTTTGAGAAGCTCTTCATCTCAATGGCGAGGCAGAATGCCCTTAACCTGTGGTCTTCCATGAAATCTCCGCGCGCCTCTCTATCTCTATAGGGTCTCTCCGAGAGTCATTGTACCACGAACCAATATGAAAGATTTTCATATGAGGAATGATTGGAATAAATTTGACCAAGTCGGTTGAGAATAACTATGCTGAAAAAACAATGAGCAAGGAGGTGTGGCATGAGTAAGGCAAAGCTGATTATTGCTTCAACCACAAGTACCCAGAATTCCGGTCTCTTTGATATTCTGCTGCCGGCTTATGAGAAATCGTCTCGTTATGATCTAAGAGTGGAAGTAATTGCGGTCGGAACGGGCAGGGCTATCAGGGTTGCAAAGAAGGGAGAGGCAGACATGCTCTTTGTCCATGATCCCTTCAGGGAGGAGAAGTTTATAGCAGAAGGATACGGCGTGAACAGAAGGGCTGTTATGCATAACGATTTTGTCCTCCTTGGACCCGGCAGAGACCCTGCCGGCATTAAGGGCGTAAAAAGCGCGATCGATGCCTTCGAGCTCGTCGCCGAGTCCGGCTCTTCTTTCGTCTCCCGCGGAGATGATTCAGGCACGAACATAAAGGAATTGGACATCTGGGATGACGCCGGGGTGAATCCGAAGGGAAAGGGCTGGTATTTTGAGACAGGCAGTAAGATGGGGGACACCCTTCTCGTGGCGAACCAGAAAGTGGCATATACACTCTGTGACAGGGGGACCTTCCTCAATTATGAATCCAAACTATCTTTAAAGGTCCTTTTTGAAGGAGATCCGCTCTTAAAGAACCGCTACAGCGTGATAGCAGTAAATCCCGACAAATTTCCCGACGCCCGGTACAGGGAGGCGATGGATTTCATCGCTTTTGTCACGTCACCGGAGGGACAGCGTATCATCGCTGATTACAAGAAGCATGGCGTCAACCTCTTCTATCCCGATGCGGTTTCATCTGGTATAAAAAAGAAAAAGTAACGCCGGAAGAAGAGGAGGACAGATGAGATTCGGTGGCTTGTTCGTTTGCGGCATGCTTATGCAGAGCAGTACGATGAATAAGGAGGGACTATGGTTAAGGTAGCAACACTGCTTTTCGTGTCGGGAATCTGCGCCCTTGTCTTGGGCATACTGCCGGTATCTGCCGGGACCGAGATCATCTGTGCGTCGACCACGAGCACGGAGAATTCCGGGCTCTTTGATTACCTGCTGCCCCAATTCGAAAAAAAGACCGGCATCAAGGTGAAGGTCGTTGCGAGAGGCACGGGGGCGGCCATCGAGATGGGAAAGCGAGGGGACGCCGATGTCGCCTTCGTCCATGCGAAGGAGCAGGAGCTGAAGGCTGTCGAAGAAGGATTTTTTGTGAACCGTCATGATGTTATGTATAACGATTTTGTCATCATAGGCCCTCCTGATGATCCCGCGAAGATAAAGGGAATGAAGTCTGCCGCCGAGGCCTTCAGGCGGATCGCGGATTCAGGATCTTCCTTCGTTTCTCGCGGAGACAATTCCGGCACCCACACCAAGGAACTGTCTATCTGGAAAAAAGACGGGATAGAGCCGAAGGGTCAGAAGTGGTATCTCGAAGTGGGCCAGGGGATGGAAAAGACCCAGAGGATCGCGAATGAGAAGCGGGCTTACACCCTGACCGACAGGGGGACATGGCTCGCGACGAAAGACAAGGACCGACTCGAAATGGTGGTCGTCCTTGAAGGAGATCCTATCCTCTTTAATCAATATGGCGTGATGGCGGTGAATCCGGAAAAGCATAAGCACGCTAAATATAAAGAGGCGACGGAATTTATCAACTGGCTGATATCGAAAGAAGGCCAGCAGGCCATCGCCTCTTTCAAGGACAGCCACGGCAACGCCCTTTTCATCCCCGATGCGAAATAAGGGTGTGCCGGATGCTTGCCTGAACTGAAACACAGAGGCAGCTCTGAAAGTCGAGAGATGAGGCGGGCAGGAAGGTTAGGCTCTTTCAACTCGCTGCCTGCCTTCTTTGCCTGTCTAGACCATGACTTCGATACTCGAAAGTTTCATTAAGGCATTTTCACTCATCCTGCATCTGAATAGAGAACTCTTGGGGATTATCGTTCTCTCCCTCAAGGTTTCCGGCTCCGCCCTTATTGTCGCAACATTACTCGGCCTCCCTTGCGGAGCGCTCCTCGCTCTCAGGAGTTTCCCTCTGAAGAGACTCATCATTACGGCGCTCAATACCTTCATGGGTCTTCCCCCCGTGGTGGTCGGATTGTTTGTCTATCTCCTCTTGTCGAGGAGCGGCCCCCTCGGCTTCATGGCCTTGCTCTACACCGCGACAGCGATGGTGATCGCCCAGACCATCCTCGCATTTCCGATCATATCTTCTCTCAGCCATTCTGCCATTGTGGGCGTTGACCATATCATCAGGCAGGCATCGATGACTCTCGGAGCCACCCCTTTTCAGGTTTCACTGACGATCATCAGGGAGGCGCGGTATGGAATCATGTCAGGAGTGATCGCCGCCTTCGGAAGGGTGATGGCCGAAGTCGGTGCAATACTCATTGTGGGGGGCAATATCGCGGGCTATACAAGGGTCATGACGACTACGATAGCCCTCGAAACGGACAAAGGGAACTTTGAGCTCGCCCTCGCACTCGGCATAATACTCCTGACGATCTCTCTCATCATAAATTTCGTGCTCCACGTTGTTCAGAGGAGAGGCATGGCTGGTATCGAGAGATGAACCTCACATTCGGCGCTTATCATGTTACGAAGAGCTATCAGGGAAATCCCGTCCTGAAGGATTGTTCCTACTCCTTCGAGAGGGGCGGGGTTTACGCGCTCATGGGACCGAACGGGTCCGGGAAATCGACATTCCTCAGGCTCTGTGCCCTCCTTGAGGACCCTGACCACGGTAAGATCACCTATTTTGACGGCGGTCGCGTCCTGAAGAAGGATATCGAATTGAGACGCATGATAACCCTCGTGCTGCCGAAAGTCGGCGTCTTTAACACGACCGCGTTTAAGAATGTTTCGTACGGGTTGCGGCTCAGGGGCATGAAGCGGGGCGAGACTGAAGAGAAGGTGGAGAAGGCCCTCGATTTTGTGGCACTGCTCGATAAGGGAGACCAGAACGCCCTCACCCTTTCTTCCGGAGAGACCCAGCGTCTCGGAATAGCGAGGGCAATTGTAATCGAACCGGCGGTCCTCTTCCTTGACGAGCCGACCGCTTCCGTCGACCGGAAGAATACGGAGATCATCGAAGAGATAATCCTGAAGATGAAAAAAGAGGGCGGCTCAGCGGTCGTGATTACGACCCATGACGGGGAACAGGCAGAGAGACTCGCCGATTATATGCTCATCATGCGTGATGGAGAGATTTCGGCGGGTTAAGAGCCTTCCTTTTCTCATCCGTACGCCTTCGCCGGAGATATGATCTATGTCAATGCAAGGTCCCCGCATTCCTGGTAAGATATATGCAGATTCGAAAAGGTTTCATTCGTAACATTTGAGGAGGAATTCCGATGGAGCTGAGCGCCAAGACAAAGATCGACGACCTGCTGAGAGACTATCCGTTCCTGCTTGATTTCTTTATCAAGCGGTCGCCCAAGTTCAAGATGCTGGAGAGCACGGTCATGAGGAAGACCGTAGGGAAGGTGGCCCCTCTTTCTCACGTGGCGCACATCGGGGGCATCGAGCTCGGGACCCTGCTTTCTGAAATCGCATCGGAGATAAAGGCGAAGACAGGAGTGGAAGTCGCGATCTCGACCGAGGCGGGGCCGTCCGGACCGGTGGAGGACGCTGAAGCGCGTCAGGAGATCCTGAAGGGGATCATACGGGACCTCCATAAGGGCGTGGACATGGCTGTCCTGAAACAGCGGTTTTATGAGCTCATCAAGGACATCGATGCTACCGAGATAGCGAAGATGGAACAGAAGCTCATCGAAGAAGGGATGCCCGAAAGCGAGATAAAACGCCTCTGCGATGTCCATGTGGAGGTCTTCAAGGAAGCCTTGGGGGAGCGGGAGGTCCCTTCTGCTCCGCCCGGACATCCCATCCATACGTTCATGAAGGAGAACAGAACGGCCGAGACGATTGTTCAGGGGCTCAAGGCTGCTCTCGAAAGGCTCTGCGACACTCCGGAGAAAGAAGTCTTCAGGCAGCAGAAAAAAGAACTCCTCGATCTCATCGAGCGTCTCTCGTCGATCAACCTCCATTATCTCCGCAAGGAGAACCAGCTCTTTCCCGTCCTTGAGGTCCATGGGATTTCTGGTCCTTCCGAAGTGATGTGGGCGATTCATGACGATATACGCCAGACCCTGAAGTACGCGAGGGCTCAGACGGCAGAGCTCCAAGTGCCCCTCGTGTACGGCA
>DASPUT010000174.1 GCA_035622735.1 Thermodesulfovibrionales bacterium
TGAATTCAACAGGGCCGTCTCTGCGAAACGGCAGCCGGGCTCTGCGTTCAAGCCGATTATCTATGCGGCTGCGCTGGATAACGGGTTTACTCCCGCAAGCATTATTATCGATGAGCCGGTAACCTACAAAGGCGGGCCGAAGGGCGATTGGAGCCCGGAGAACTACGACCATAAATATTACGGGCCGACGAGACTGAGAGAGGCCTTGACCTATTCGAGAAATGTTGTTACGGTTAAACTTGTGGATGCCTTAGGGGTTGATAAGGTGATCAATTTTGCGAAAGGGATAGGACTGGAAGGGGATATGCCCCGCAATCTGACGATAGCCCTCGGCAGTATCAGCGTCACCCCGCTCGATCTCGCCATGAGTTACAGCGTCTTTGACAACGGCGGCGTCAAGATGCATCCGATCGCGATTAAGTATGTGACAGATACGAAAGGGAGGGTCCTCGAGAGCAATGTGTCGGAAGGAGAACCGGTGATAGACCCGGCCACTTCCTTTTTGATTACATCTATGATGGAGGATGTCGTCAATTACGGGACGGGATGGAGGGCGAAGGCATTGGGAAGACCTGTTGCCGGGAAAACGGGAACAACGAATGATTACCGGGATGCCTGGTTTATCGGCTATACCCCTGAGATGGTCGCCTGCGTCTGGGTCGGTTTTGACGACATGCGTCCCCTCGGCAACCAGGAGACCGGCGCCAGGGCTGCTTCGCCGATCTGGGTAAACTTCATGAAGGCCGTGAGCACCGATGAACCCACGGGGTTTGCGGTGCCGGAAGGGATCACGAACTATCCCATAGACCCGGCGAGCGGGCTTCTCATTAAGGAGGAAGGATCCGGCCTCAAAGAGTATTTCAAGAACGGGACCCAGCCGAAGGAATACTCATCGATCAAACCTTCCGGCCGGGAGACGAGGGAACCGTCACGTTTAGATTTCGATTAAGGGGGTGTCCAATGTCACGGAAGAGTCTTGTTTCGAGGACGTCTGGTTTTTGCAAGCTTCTCTTATTCGGATGTCTTATCCTCATGTTCGCGGCTCCGGTGCTCTCCGCGCAGGAGGACCTTTATGATAAGGCCCTCCATGCCTATCACAAGAAAGATTTTAAGGCGACCGTTAAATACCTGAAGGAATATGTCGCCCAGAATCCCGATGCAGGGGCCTACTATCTCCTCGGTTATGCGAACTATAAGTTGAAGAACAGGAAAGAGGCCTCAGAATATTTCAGGGAGGCCTATCTCATAGACCCCAATTTTACGCCGAGGGAAATCGATTTCGGGAAGAAGAGGAAATGACCGGCTGCCCGTGCGGATGTCCATGACGGCGATCCTGTCCCGTGGTGATACCCGGTTGCTGCGGGCCCTGCAAGGCGCTTTGCGATTCCGATGATTGATCCGCACATATTCCGTGAGTATGACATACGAGGCGTCTGGGGAAGGGACCTGACGGAAGAGAGCGTCGATGCCATCGGAAGGGCCCTTGCCGTCTTTCTCGGAAAGCGGTTTTCGAAAGAGAAGATTACCATTACCGTCGGCAGGGATGTTAGACTGAGCTCGCAGGCCGTCTTCAGCAGTCTTGCCAAAGGACTTCTCGCAAGCGGTGTCGACGTCATCGATATCGGTGTCTGCCCTACCCCCCTCCAGTATTTCTCCCTGCATCGCCTCCCCGTTGACGGCGGGGTCATGATAACGGGGAGCCATAACCCTCCCGAATTTAACGGGCTTAAATTGAGCGCAGGCAGGGAAACCCTGTACGGGGAGAGCATCCAGGAGATACGGAGACTCGTGGAGAAGGGAGAAGCCGTTCAGGGCTCGGGGGGCATGCAGGGGCATGATATCATCGCCGAGTATCTATCTTACGTGAAAGGGCTCTTCGGAAACCTTCAAGGGGTGAAGGTTGTTGTGGATGCCGGAAACGGGACCGGAGGCCTTGTCGCTCCCGCTCTCCTGAGGGCCCTCGGCTGCAAAGTGATAGAGCTTTATTGTGAGCCGGACGGCAGGTTCCCAAACCATCATCCCGACCCTGTCGTACCTGAAAATATAAAGGACCTCAGCGAAAGGGTGAAGGCTGAGAAGGCTCACATCGGCATAGGATATGACGGCGATTCCGACCGTTTGGGTGTTGTCGATGAGGAGGGTGAGACCCTATGGGGTGACAAGCTACTGATTCTCTTTGCACGGGACATCCTCGAGAAGAACCCCGGTGCCACGGTCATCGGGGAGGTTAAGTGCTCCCAGACACTCTTTGACGAGATAAGAATGCGCGGCGGTAACCCGATCATGGGAAAGGTGGGGCATTCCCTGATAAAGAGCAGGATGCGAGAGACGGGGGCGCTCCTTGCCGGCGAGATGAGCGGTCATCTCTTCTTTGCAGACAGGTATTTCGGGTATGATGACGCGATCTATGCCAGCCTCAGGCTTGTAGAGATACTCTCGCGGAAAGGCGAGCCCTACTCCATCAGGGCCCTTCTCTCCGATGTGCCGCTGACGGTCTCGACACCGGAGATACGGTTTCCGTGCCCCGACGAGATGAAATTCAGGGTGATCGAAAAGGCAAAGGCATCGTTTGCCGACTGTCCCCTCATCGATATTGACGGCATACGGATTCAATTTCCGGACGGATGGGGGCTTGTCAGGGCATCGAATACGCAACCGGTGCTTGTAATGAGATTTGAGGCGAAGGACGCAAATTCTCTCAAGCGGATACGGGAATTCGTTGAAGGGAGGCTGAAGAAGTGCCTCTAATTCTTCCTTTTCTTGTCGTGTGAGATGAAAACGACACAATCTTCACACTTCTTCCCCGCCTGTTCATTGCAGATTAGACGGTTAATCTCCCAGCAGGGCTTGGTTCTGTCCATGAAGGCAGAACACCTTTTCCTTCTGTCTTCGGGGCAATCGGTTATTTCCCAGCACGGGGCATATTCAAGGAGTTTCTTTATCCCCTCTATGCTTATCTTCCTTACATGGATGAGATCCCTGACACACCTGAGCCATTTGATATCGTTTTCAGAGTAAAACCTGTTTTTGTTCCGACGCGCAGGGGTAATGAGGCCGTGTTTCTCATAGAGCCGCAGGGTCTGGTCTGTCGTTCCTATGAGTTCTGAGACGATCCCTATGGGATATAGGGGCATCCCCTTTTTTTCTTCTTCCGTTAACTCATTTACAGGTTTCCTTCTAGCCATGTTAACAAATCACCTTGTAACTGCAATTTTAAACATTATAAAACATTTATCCCCGAAAAAAACAAGAGGGGTTGATAAAAACTTTTTATGGGTCAATTTCCCTGGTTTATTGATTTTTCGCGAAGGGGTGGGTTATGGTAAACGATGAATCTGAAAGATTTTCTGAGGAGGTGCAAGGGGAAGCGCGTCCTCGTTGTCGGCGACCTCATCCTTGACTGTTACATATGGGGCAAGGTGGACAGGATTTCTCCTGAGGCACCTGTACCTGTGGTCGAAGTTACGAACGATACCTTTATGCTCGGGGGGGCTGCTAACGTCGCGGGCAATGTCGTTTCGCTCGGCGGAAAGGCGACGGTTGCAGGTATTGTCGGCAGGGACAGCGCCGGAGAAGTCCTGCGGAAGCTTCTTGACGAGAAGGGGGTCGGTTGCGCGGTCTTCGAAGATGCCAGGCCGACGACGATGAAGACGAGGGTGATCGCGCACAACCAGCAGGTTGTCCGTTTCGACAAGGAAGAGAGGAACCGTATCGCGGGGCGTGTCCTCAGCACCATCATAGATTTTCTCGGAAGAGCTATCGCTGAGCATGATGCGATCATTGTTTCGGACTATAAGAAAGGCATCGTATCACCGGAACTCATAAGGGCGATACTGAAGATCGCGAAACCGAAGGGCAAGCTTGTTGCCGTCGATCCGAAGGCCGGCCATTTCCATTGTTACAAAGGGGTCTCTCTCGTCACTCCAAATCTGGCAGAGGCATCGAGCGGTTCAGGAGTGGAGATAAAGGACGAAAGGTCTCTCCTCAGGGCGGGCAAAACCCTCCTGAAGAAACTCTCCTCGATGGCGGTCCTGATAACGAGAGGGGAGGAAGGGATGAGCCTCTTCGAAAGAGACGGGGTTACGAACATACCTACCGTGGCCCAGCACGTATACGATATTACCGGCGCGGGCGATACGGTCATCGCGGCCTTCACCCTCGCATACGCTTCCGGAGCGACGATGCGGGAGGCTGCTGCGATCGCGAACCATGCGGCTGGGATCGTAGTCGGAGAGGTCGGAACCGCGGTGGTGACTCCTGAAAAACTCCTTGCGTCTGTGAGACGGAGCAGAAAGTGATTCTCCATTCTGACGATGCTGACCGCGGAGGACACCAATTTTGGCGCTCTATCTAGAATGCTCTATGATCTCTGTGGCAAAGCATTCGTGTTATCAATTCCATGGTTAAGGCGATAGCATTATTATCAGGCGGTCTCGACAGCACCCTCGCGGTCCTCATCATGCTGAGGCAGGGGATAAGCGTCACAGCCGTCACCTTTCTCACCCATTTCGGCTGTGATATCAGCGACAGTTCCTCCTGCTCGAAAAATCCCTTTCCTGCCGCGGAAGAATTCGGGTTTACCGTGAAACTCTGTCACCTTTCGGACAAGTTCATCGAGATTGTGAAGAATCCCAAGTTCGGACACGGGAGAAACATGAACCCCTGTATCGACTGCAGGATTCTCATGCTCAGAGAAGCGAAGTCTCTCATGGAGATGACCGGAGCTGATTTCCTCGTGACCGGCGAGGTGGTCGGCCAGAGGCCTATGAGTCAGAGGAGAGATACTCTCGATATCATTGATCGGGAGGCAGGCGTAAAGGGATATGTGGTGAGGCCGCTCAGCGCGAAACTGCTCCGCGTGACGGTGCCTGAAGAAAAGGGAATGGTGCGGAGAGAGGGGTTATACAGCTTCAGCGGCCGCTCAAGGAAGCCGCAGATGTCCCTTGCGAAAGAGATCGGACTGACAGACTACCCGGCTCCTGCCGGAGGCTGTCTCCTGACAGAGCCGAACTATTCTCACCGGTTACGAGAACTCCTCGGACACAATCCGGACCCCTCTCTCCACGATCTCGCGCTCTTGCGGGTGGGAAGGCATTTCAGGTTCTCGCCGACCTGCAAGGTGGTTGTCGGGAGAGACGAAAGGGAAAATGCAGTACTGGAGGCGTTTGCAAACAGAGCAAACTACCTTCTCCATGTTGAGGGCTTCGGAAGTCCGGTTGTTCTTCTCACGGGCGCAGGCTCCCGGGACTTCCTCACGCTTGCTGCGTCGCTCTGCGCACGGTACTCCGATGCGAAGGGCCTTCCGGAGGTGGAGGTGACGGTCATTGAGTCGGGGCATCAGTTCGTAGTGGGTGTCTCACCGGCATGTGATGATCTGCTCGCAACCCGCAGGATAGAGAAGCCGGATAAGAAGACCGTCAGAAGTTGCGCAGGGTGAGATGGGTGAACCGAGTCACAGATTATGATGAGAGTCTCACAAGGACGCCCCTTGATCGCAGATATTCCTTTGCCTCTCCGATGGTATACTCTCTGAAGTGAAATATGGATGCTGCAAGCACGGCATCCGCCTTCCCCTGCACAAACCCTTCGTAAAGGTGTTCGAGGTTGCCGGCTCCGCCTGACGCGATAACGGGGATAGAGACGGCCTCTGATATCGCCTTCGTAAGCTCTATATCGTAGCCGTCCTTCGTTCCGTCTCTGTCCATGCTCGTGAGCATTATCTCTCCGGCTCCAAGTTCTTCCATCTTCTTCGCCCATCGTACGGCATCGATACGTTTCATCTTTCTCCCGCCGTGCGTCGAGATCGCCCATAATAAGCCTCCGTCTCCATTTAGGGCAGGAGGGATTGTTTCCAGAAGGTTCAGGCGGACATCTTTGAGGGAGGGATCCTGAAACCAGTTCTCACCCGTTGCATCGGGCAGAGTGTCATGAACTCTTTTTGCGTCGATCGCGACCACGATGCACTGGCTGCCGAAGCGCTCGGCCGCCCTGCTGATAAAGAACGGGTCTTTCACCGCGGTCGTATTCACAGAGACCTTGTCGCAGCCGGCCCTCAGGAGATCCCTGATGTCATCAAGGGTCTTTATGCCGCCGCCGACGGTCAGGGGCATGAAGACGTCATCGGCAGTCTTTTCGACCACATCGATAATAATCTTCCTCTTCTCATGCGATGCCGTGATATCAAGAAAGATGAGCTCGTCGGCACCCTGTTCATCGTAGAATTTTGCGTTTTCAACGGGGTCTCCCGCGTCCTGCAGATTGACAAAGCTGACCCCTTTGACGACGCGCCCGTCCTTGACATCAAGACACGGTATGATTCTCTTCGCGAGCATCTGTTCCTCTTTTATTTCCCGCCGACGAGTCTGACTGCTTCGTTCAGGTCCAGTGCCCCCGAATAAATCGCCTTGCCGGTAATCACACCCCAAAGCCCGGGTATCTCCATCAGTCCCGTGATATCCTGCAGGGACGAGACACCGCCCGAGGCTATCACCGGAATCGGTACCGCTCTGACCATTTCTCCTACCGCCTTCTTGTTGGGCCCCGTCATCATGCCGTCTGTAGTAATATCCGTATAGATGATTCCCGCCGCTTTCCTTTCTGCTGCCTGCCGCGCCATCTCTATCGCATCAAGCGCAGTGACCTCTACCCATCCCTTTATAGCGACCTTGCCGTCTCTGGCGTCGATGCCGACGAGGATTCTGCCGGGGTATTTATCACATGCCTCGCTAAGGAGATCAGGGTTTTCCACGGCAACGGTTCCGAGTATGATCCTGTTGACACCGATGCCGACGAGCGCATCAATTTTTTCTAAATCCCTGATCCCTCCTCCTACCTCTATGTCCATCGCCACAGCATCTCTGATGTTTCTGATAGCTTCGAAGTTCTTCTGACCCCCTGTGAACGCCCCGTCAAGATCGACCACATGGAGGAGCTTCGCACCGCAAGACTCCCATCGTCTCGCTGTCGAGACCGGATCGTCTGAATACGTGGTGACCGCATCCTCCCGCCCCTGGAGGAGTCTTACACATTTGCCGCCTTTCAAATCTATTGCAGGAATTACATGCATGTATTAATATACCAAAAGGAGTTATAGGTTTGCAGTTCATGGCGAAGACGGCTGATCAGGAAACAGCCGTGGTACCCCCTGAGTTGTAAGATTCCCGGATATTGGTCGATGAGAAACTTCATGTCGTATATACGCTACTTCTGCGCATGCATTGCAGGGATTGTAATCTGCATTTTCTTTGTTCCCAAGGGAGGGTTTTCATTTGCCATCCCCGAGAGGCTCGTATACGATCTCACCTGGACGGGTATCAAGGCTGGCGAGGCGATTCTTGAGGTGAAGGGAGGCGGAGACCGTTTGACCATAACCTCAAGGGCACAATCCGCCCAATGGGTTTCAGTTTTTTATACCGTCGATGACCGGGTCGAAAGCCTGCTCACAAAGGACTCGACGAAACACGGGATGGGGCAGCCCGTCAACTATAGGCTGAATTTACGGGAGGGAAAACGAAAGAAGGACAAAGAGGTAATCTTCTATCGTGACGTCTCAAAGGCCCTTTATATCGATTACCTCACTGACGAGAGAAGGGAATACGGGATTCCTTCCCTCATCTTTGATCCCTTATCGAGTTTCTTCTACCTCAGGACGATGCATCTTGAAGTCGGCAAGTCGGTTTATGTCACCATCTTTGACAGCAAGAAGGTTTTGGATGTAGAAGTGCAGGTGACGGGGAGGGAGAAGATCTCGGTCCCGGCAGGCGAATTCCAGACCATTGTCATTAAACCCCTGATGAAATCCGAGGGCATATTCTTCAGAAAGGGAGATATCAGGATCTGGCTGACGGACGATGGAAGACGGATACCGGTGAAGATGAAGACAGGGACCGGAATCGGTTCCATAACCGCTCGGCTCGTCGGAGGGAACTATTGAAGGTGTCTCTCATCACAACGACGTATGACAGTCCCTCCGCCCTGAAAAAAGCGACCGACAGCATACTGGGTCAGACCCGGATGCCCGACGAGGTCATTATTGCGGATGACGGTTCCGGGGATGAGACCGCCGAGGTAGTCAAGAGGTTCTCCGGGGCAGCGTCATTCCCCGTCCGTTATGTGTGGCAGGAGCATAGGGAATTCAGGGCTGCCAAAATCCGGAACGATGCGATAAACCAATCGACCGGAGAGTATCTGATACTCCTTGACGGGGACTGCGTCTTGAACAGACACTTCATAGCTGACCACCTCTCCCTTGCGGAAGAAGGATACTTTATCCAGGGGAAGAGGGTACTTGTCAGCAGGAGCGCGGTCGAGGCCTTCGACCACACCTACGCCGACTCGGCGGCCATCCTCATCACAATGGCCATAATAGGAAAGATTTCGAATGTCCATCATCTCGTCCGTCTTCCTTTCTTCCCTGCCGTAAAGAACACGAAACTCAAGGGCATAAAGTCTTGCAACATGAGTTTCTTCAGACGGGATATCATCGCCGTGAACGGTTTTAATGAAGAGTATGTGGGATGGGGCAATGAAGATTCAGACCTTGCCTGCCGGTTTTTCAAGTACGGACTCATGAAGAAGGTCCACCAATTCATGGCGGTCTGTTTCCACCTCTGGCATCCGACGAACAAGGTCGTTCCCGCCAGGAATGAGAAACTCCTTGCAGCGGCAGTCGCATCGGGGGAATATTTCTGTGAACATGGGCTCGTCAAAAAAAATTAATCCGGACATACTTATCTGGATAGGGTATTCCGGCATGTTTTTCTTTGTCCCGCTCGCCCATTCACCGGTCGAAATTTGCGGAGGGCTGGTACTCGCCGCCTGGATACTTTCCGGAAAATTCCTGACAGATACGAGGATGTGGCTATCCTCAGAGACTGCACTGCCGGTACTATTCCTGATTCTTCTTCCCTGGATCGGCCTTGCGTATTCTCCGATGCCTTCTGACGGCCTTCACGTCGCTTCAAAGGGATACTATTGGCTTTACGCGATAGGAATGGTGTCTGTGTTGGGAGAGCAGAAACATCCGGATTTCGTCATCAAAATGTTTCTGGCAGGGCTGGCGCTGAGCAGCGTCGTATCCGCCCTCCAGGTCCTCGGTCTGGTCCGTCTTCGGTATGGCACCCCGAGCGGATTGTTAGGAATAAGTTCACCGTGGATAACGTATTCCCTTCTTCTTACGGTCGGCATATTGATAGCCTCTTTTTATTTTCAAAAGGCACAGGGCAGGAAGGGAAGGTATCTGTCTCTTTTCATGATGCTCCTTTACTTCGGGACTATCGGTTTCGTCGGCGGCAGGAGCGGTTATCTCGCGTTTATCATCCTCTCCCCGTTGCTCGTTTATAATATCATAGGGAGGAGGCACATCCTCAGGATACTCCTTCTCAGCCTCCTTGCCGTGGCGCTCCTCTTCACTTTCCCTGTGGTGCGGACGCGATTCGGAGAGATAAAGAAGGACATAGAGCGTTATGAGCAGGGAGATATCTCGACCTCGATAGGGCTTCGGCTCCATATGTGGGGCATCGCATTAACGGAGATAAAGAAAAACCCGGTCTTCGGTATCGGGACAGAGGGTTTCAAGAAGTCATGGGAAGTGAACAAGCAAGACCCTGCGCTCCCTTTTCATGCGCACCCGCACAACAGCTTTCTCTACATGATGGTAAGCTACGGTCTTGGGGGCTTGATCGCTTTCTGCTGGCTTCTCGTCGTGATGCTCCGAAAGGGATGGAAGAACCGTGAGATCCCTCTCGGATTCGCTTTGTTATCATTCACGCTCGTCCTGATCATTGGGAGCCTGACAGACACTCAGATTCTGCCGTTCCCTACGGCGACGGCGTATGTGCTGTTTGCCGGAATTGCCGGGGCGATAGGTGCCGGTGACAACAGGCTCTCCAGGACCATCGCCATGACGAAAGAAGAGGAGCTACCGCCGGCCTGTGCGAGGAGGACTTCGTAAGGCTCGTAAATGTATATTCCGGCTCTCGTTTTTTGGACGACAGGAACGGGAAAAGTAAAGGAAGGACAGCTGAATGACGAAAGTGGAAAAGGTTCATGATTTATCGAAAAAGCAAATCCTTAAGAAGGCGCTCACCCTGAGAAGGCATGATAAATTATATAATTTGCGGAATGATCACGAAGAACGCGATTTTAGATCCGGCATCGATGGTTTTTCGACGATCGCTTGCCGGCTGAGGTATTCGAGGAAAGTACTCGATGTCGGAGCGGGAAACGGTATTTTGGTTTCTCTCTTATCCGAACTCGGTCACGAGTGTCGTGCTATCGACATTATTGATCTGCCCGAATTGTATCCTGAAATATATAAAGAAAAGAAGATATCCTTTCAGAAGTGTAACGTTGAAGTAGACGATATTCCCTACCCTGACGGTTTTTTTGACGCTGTCGTGTGCAGTGAGGTGTTCGAACATTTTACCCTATCTCATCTGAGAGCGATGCAAGAAATATATCGGGTCCTCTCCCCGGGAGGTACTGTCGTGGTAGCCGTCCCGAATGCCGTATGCTTTCGCAATCGCAGCCGGATGATACGGGGGAAGCATATCACATGGGATTACAAGAAGCATTATCTCCATGCGGAACCTGTTCTCTACAAAGGGCTTTCATTTTTCCCTGATCGGCACAACAGGGAGTTTACCGCAAGTGAGTTGAGATTATTGCTCAACGAGATTCATTTGAGAAATATCGAAGTGCGATTTGATAAATCTCGGAGCTACCGAACCGGTTTCGAAAGGATAAAATCTATCGGGTCTTCGCTGAGAGATCTTATCCCCTCCCTGCGAAAGACGTTGATCGCTTTTGGAGAAAAGGAATCGCTTAAGGGACTGGAATAAGGAGATACCGATATTGACTGATCTTTCTGTGGCGATCATCACGAAGAACGAGGAGGAGATGCTGCCTGCGTGTCTGGAGAGCGTCTCTTTCTCCGACGATGTTGTGGTCGTTGATTCGGGCAGCACGGACAAGACCGTCGAAATCGCACGCGCCTTCGGCTGCAGGGTATTTGTGGAGGCGTGGAAGGGAGATGGTCCGCAAAAGAACAGTGCAATAGACAAATGTCTGCATGAATGGGTACTCATCCTTGACGCCGACGAGAGGATATGCGACGAGACGCGGCATGAGATCGAAAGGATAGTCGCATCCGGAGAGAGTGCGGACGCCTATAGCTTTCCGAGGAAGAATCTTTTTCACGGGAGGTGGATAAAGCACTCGGGCTGGTGGCCGGACAGGATCATACGTCTCGTGCGGAAAAGCAGGGGTCGTTACCGGTCGATCACGCACGGGATATGGGCTACGACGGGCACCCTTGCCGAAGCGAGGGCTCCGATAGAGCACCACAGCTTTTCCCGATACTCCGATATGCTTCAGATCATGGAGGAGAGATCGACGGACATGGCGAAAGAACTTTTCGATGCGGGCAAGCGTGCAGGGGCCATGACGCCTTTTCTGCATGGTTTCGTCATGTTTCTCAAGGTCTATGTCTTGAAGATGGGCTTCCTCGACGGACTTGACGGCTTCATCATCGCCTTCACGCGGGCCGGCGGTTCATTCTTAAAATACGCCAAGCTCGTCGAACTGCAGCGTGAGAAGAAGCAGTGAATCGGGAGCGACAGCTTCTCTTCATCTTCGACAGATTCTGGAGGGACAGGTGTCTTTCTTAAGAGGCCTCTCACTTTTAACGCATTATGCGGCGCTTTTGTCCGCCAGTCTCGGGATCCGATGAAGGTGAGCGTCGTAATACCGGTTCTTAATCAATTGCGCTTCACCAAGATCTGCATGGAGAGTCTTTTCGTGACGCTGCCGAGAGAGTCTGAGATCATCGTCATTGATAATGGCTCCTCTGACGGCACTCCTGCATATCTCTCCGAATGCGCAAATGTGAGGGTCATTAGGAACGAGAAGAACCTGGGGTGTGCAGGTGCCTGGAATCAGGGGGTTAAGGCGGCCAAGGCGCCGTGGATCGCTATTTTGAATAATGACGTGATCCTTTCAGAGGGATGGCTCGAAGGGCTTCTTGATTTTGCCGCAGAGAGAAGCGCTGACATTGTGAGCCCTGCGTTCCGTGAGGGTGAATATAATTATGACATCGCAGAATATGCAAAGGGATACGTTGGAAACATGAGGACTGTTGCGCGCATGGGCATTGCGCAGGGAATCTGCTTTATGGTGAGACGACGCGTCTTCGATCTAATCGGTATGTTTGATGAGAACTTCAAGGTCGGGCAATTCGAGGACGCGGACTTCTTTCGCCGAGCCCGGCTCGCCGGATTTGTCCTCGGAACCACCGGGCGTTCGTTCATTCATCATTTCGGCTCAGCCACACAGAAGGCGCTTCGTGAGAAGGGGGCCGAGAGTCCCTATGAACAGGAAAATCGTGCTTACTACCGGAGGAAATATGGCCTTACCGTCTGGAAAAGGATCATCGAGCGAAGATGCGGTAAGTTACAAGCCCTCTGGTGGAGGATCTTTGAGAAAAGGCGGCACGGCCACACGTTGATCGAAAAGTGGATAGACGGAAGGTTGCGCTACTATTGAAGGTCCTCAGCTTCGACAAACGCTTGCTCTCCCGTCGGTTTGGGGCACTGCAGCGCATGGCACAGGACAAGAAAAAAGTGAGAAGAGCCCGAGACGCAGAACATGAATAGCCCAAGGGTGAGCGTCTGCATTCCCACTTACAACTATGCCGGTTTTCTGCCGGAGGCGATCGATTCCGTCCAGAAGCAGACATTTACCGATTATGAGATCCTGATCATTGATGATTGTTCACGGGACAACACGAAAGAGCTTCTCGTCCGCTATGCGAAGAACGACAAGAGGATACGGTTCAAGATCAATTCCGCCAATATCGGCATGGTGAACAATTGGAACTCATGTCTGACCGAAGCGAAGGGGGAATATATCAAGTTTGTTTTTGGGGATGACCTGTTGTCGTCTCCCGAAGCCCTCCAAAAAATGGTGACCCATCTGGATCTCGACCCGGACGTAACTCTTGTGGGTTCTGCCAGGTATGTCATTGACGGCGAATCTCGGATAATCAAAGTACTATCGCACTTCAAGGACGACACCCTCCTGCCGGGGAGGGCACTCATCAACCGTTGCCTGTCCGTGCGGAAGAATCTTATCGGAGAGCCTACCGCTGTCATGTTCAGGAAGCGTGATGCGGAGCGAGGATTCAATCCCCGATATAAGCAGCTTGCCGATTTAGAGATGTGGTTCCATCTCCTCGAAAAGGGAAAATTCGCATACCTGAAGGAACCGCTTTGCTCCTTCAGGCGCCATGTGGGCCAGGAGACTGCAAAAAACAGCGTAAGCCTCTTAGCGGCTTACGACAATTTCTATCTCTATGACGAGTACATGAATAAGCCGTATGTGACCATTCCTCTTTTTCACCGGAACTATATACGCTATGACAACATATACCGGATATGGAAGCTTTACACCACGAACGATCTGGCTAAGGAGGCGGCTGTCAGAGAGATCGATGCTCGATACGGCTATGGGAGATTTCTTGCTTATTACCCCTTCTACAAGATCTATAAACCGTTTCTTAAATTTTACCGTAACCTCCTCGGGCAGGGCTTTTTTGTCGCGCGTCACGGCGAGTGCCCGAAACGCTGAAGTCAGGATAGCGAGGAGGCTGCCCGGCAGCACTCGAAAGGTCTCTCGCTGCATGGGAAATGACGCATGCACGAATCTCTTAATTCAAGTATTATAAAAGTCTTGAGAAAGAGATATTATTGGCATCATGAAGATAATTCTGCAGAGGAATGGCTGAATGGGTAAGCCTATCGTTCTCATGTATCATAATATCGGTATCCCCCCAAGAGAGGGGAAATTGCGGAGCCTCTACGTGACTCCGCGAATGTTCAGGTTCCAGATGTGGTATCTGAAAACAGCCGGTTTCGAGGTCGTCTTCTTGAGGGACATTTTGTCGCATATCCGGGGAGAATCTGTTTCAGATAAGAAACTCGTTGCGCTCACTTTCGACGACGGGTACCAGGATTTTTATGAGAACGCGTATCCTGTCTTGAAGAGGTACGGATTCCCCGCTACGGTTTTTCTCGTGTCGGACCTCGTGGGCAAGGATAACCTCTGGGATTATCGGGCGTTGAATATACGGAAGAGGCTTCTCGACTGGGATAAGATCATCGAAATGAGCGGGCATCTTGTCACGTTCGGCTCCCATACGAAAACGCATCCGTTCTTGGAGAAACTTTCGACTAAGGAGATTGAAGAGGAATTATTCGGCTCGAAGGCCGATATTGAAAAGAGGTTGAAACTTCCGGTCGAATTTTTCTGTTACCCCTACGGCCATTATGACGAAAGAGCGGTAGCTGTGGCCAGGAAGGCCGGCTACCTCGGTGCGACGACGATGAACAGAGACCTTATCCATAGGGGAGATGATCCGTTCGAGATGAGGAGGTCGTTCATCAGATGGCATACCCATCCGTTGTTGTTCGTTCTTAAGATGCATTCCGACTATGAAGATCGGAAAGGCGGCAGAGCATGAAGGTCCTTTTGTTAAATATAGGCCTTGGGAGAGGCTGGGGAGGAATCGAGTCTCATTCCGACACACTCGGGGGAGCGTTGTTCAAACGCGGATATAACGTGATTATGGGGTGCGCACATGAAGGCTCGATCGAAGTTGCCGGGGGGATCACCCTTCCGGCGAGGAAGATATGGATCGTAAATTCAGGGGATCTGAAGGCGATTGTGAGAATAGCGGCGATCGTGTTCAAGGAGAGGGTTGATGTAATCATCGCGAACATGGGCAAAGAATACTGGCCTGCTGCGGTGGCCGCACTATTGCTCGGCAGGAAGATACTCTTCATAAGGCATCAGACTGACAGGATCAGGAGGACCACCTTATGGCTCATCAAACACCATGTCGAACGGGTCGTGGCGGTGAGCGGAGCGGTTCGGGAAGCGCTGCTGAAGAGCGGGGTCTCCCCCGGTAAGATCGAGATAATCCATAACAGCGTGCCCCTCGAAAAATTCAATCCGGAAGAGGTCGGCAGAAGCGAGGCAAGACAAGAACTGGGGGTTCGAGAGGGAGAGATCGTCGTGGGGACTGTCGCGAAGCTCCACCGAGGGAAAGGCGTTTATGAGATTCTCAGGGCATTCGGCCTGCTTGCGGGGAAATACCCCCGCCTGAAATTGATTTTTGTCGGCAACGGACCGGAGCGGCATGAACTCGAAGAAGAAGCAGGGAGACTTTCGGTGCGTGACAGGGTCATTTTTACGGGTGTTAGGAAGGATATCGAGCGGATGTATGCTGCGATGGATGTCTTTGCTCTTCCCTCGACCTGTGAGGAGGCATTTGGCATGGCACTCATAGAGGCGATGGCAATGGGCAAGCCGGTAATCGGCACCGTGGTGGGAGGAATACCTGAAATAATCATCGACGGGAAAACAGGCCTGTTGGTCCCACCGGGAGACGCCGATGCCCTTGCAAAAAGTCTCGACCGTTACCTTGGTGATCTGGCTTTTGCTGAAATCGTGGCTCGTGCCGGACAGCGGGCCGTCTTGGAAGGGTTTTCAGAGAGAGTCACCGGAGATGCATTTGATCGGATCATCAGGGAAATCGCTGGAAAAAAGGGAAGGGATCTGCACGGGCATAAGATCGCGAAACCATGAACGGGAATGGGGCAGGAATTGATGGGTGATTGTCCGGTTTCTCCGTCATATAACTCACGGTATGTGAAGGAATGTCCAGTCGGGTGCCGATCGATTCTGGAAGTCACCGATATTTT
>DASPUT010000175.1 GCA_035622735.1 Thermodesulfovibrionales bacterium
AAGTAAGTTTGCAGTTATGAATGGTGGGCCTCCCTCCCATGCGAAATAGCTCATTAATAAGAGGCCCGGAAGTCCTGCAAGAGCGCCCACTAGTAACTTGCGGTCAGGCAGAATTATTCTATTTATTATTCCACCACTAAAATATATGATTGACATGATGTAGGGATAGTAAAAGAAAAATATCAAAGCAAGGATGTTTGTAGCGACAGAAATTCCTAAAAGCTGTAGGATCTTTGTCTTCATTGCAATCTGAGTTTCTGATTGCTCCTTGCGAACATCATTTGGGCTCGATATATTTATTGTGGCTTAACGAGACGTGTGAGCCGCAGGGGCAACCACAATTGAAAAAAGCACGTAGGCGACTCACTGTCGGCTCGATTTTGTTGCTAAGCATTCTTTGGTTGATTTGTCTTTATTCCTGTCTTTAGTCTTTTTATTATGAATGCCACGATTATGCTGGGCAAGGTAAATAGGAACAAAGGTATCAAGTCTAATGGACCGAGTTGGCCATAATATGGGAGGATCATAAGGCCCGAAAAATAAAATCCGAGAATTAACAGCCAGCCAACTGCCCACGGATTAGAAGAAGTGAAGATCGAGATTGGTATTGTGGTTGTTGTCGTGTAAATAATGTAGTAAGTCGTAAGGCCGTCATTTATTGTTTCTGGGTTTGCACTTTTGGAAGCAAATGCTATTCTCCATAAGATGCTGCAGACAACGCCCAGGAATAAGGCGACAACGAGGGTTGACCGATTTCTATTTATTGTTTCCATTTTTGTTTAACAATTACTATGCGAACTGTCGCAATTTCCGGAAACTTGTCTCAACTATAGCAATGCCCCAAGGATTTTTCAATTTGACGAGTTATACTGGAGACACGATAGAATCAATACAAGGGTTTTCCAATGCTTCCTCCTTCCGTGGTAAAATAAAACATCTTAAAACATGGCAACAACATCCTGCACTGACAAGGATATCCTTTCGAAGTTTCAACGGCTCCTTTCGGAAAGATGTTCACAGACGACACGATAGCGGCTATCTCGACTCCGCCCGGCGAGGGCGGCATCGGGATCGTCAGGCTGAGCGGCGGTGACGCGATAGGCATTGTCGAGCGGTTCTTTACGTCTCCAAAGAAGAAAAAACTTGAAGACACGAAGTCCCACAGGCTCGTCTACGGCTTCATCAAAGACCCCCGGACCGGGGCAACTGTTGGTGAGGTCCTTGTGGCAGTAATGCGGGCGCCCCATACCTATACGAAGGAAGATGTGGTCGAGATAAACTGCCACGGCGGCATCCTTCCGCTCCGTGCCGTCCTCGAACTCGTTCTGAAGCAGGGCGCGCGGCTCGCCGAGCCGGGAGAGTTCACGAAACGCGCCTTCCTGAACGGGCGAATCGACCTATCACAGGCGGAAGCGGTCATCGACGTCATAAGGGCGAAGACCGATGAATCAGGAAGGATAGCGCTCGGTCAGCTTTCAGGGGGCCTCTCGGATGAGATTACGTCTCTGAGAGACCGTGTCGCCTCCCTCTCTGCCCAGATCGAAGCTGAGATAGATTTTCCCGAAGATGAGATCGAGCCGGTCTCGAAGGAAAACATCCTGCTGGAGATCGAGGATATAACAAAAGGACTAGTTCTCCTTTCCGCGAGTTTCGACGAGGGGCGATTTTTCAGGGAAGGACTGAAGGTTGCGATAGTCGGAAGGCCGAATGTCGGGAAATCGTCTCTCCTGAACGCGCTCCTGAAGAGGGACAGGGCGATTGTAACTGAAACTCCGGGGACGACGAGGGATGTCCTCGAAGAATACCTCAACATGAAGGGCTTGCCGGTAAGGATCATGGATACCGCCGGCATCAGGGAGACCCATGAGATGGCGGAACGGGAAGGGGTGCGGAGAAGCCTCAGGGCGATAGACGACGCGGATGTCGTGATCTGTCTCATCGATGGGAGCATGCCGCTCCATGACGAGGACAGAGAGGTCCTCGAAAGGACAAAAGAGAGGAATACCCTGATCGCGATAAACAAGTCTGATCTCCCCCTGAGCGATGCTTCGTTAGAACCAGGCCTCAAGGCATACGCGGAAAATGTCCTGAAGATCTCTGCCGCGACAGGCATGGGCCTCGATAATCTAAAAGACAGAATAACTGAGATGGCCTTTATCGGTAACGGGAAGCCTGCCGGAAGGTCTTTCGGAGAGGGAAGCAGCATCATGGTCACCAATGTCAGGCACAAACTCGCTCTCGATGATGCGGAAGGAGCACTCAGAAGGGCTGGCGAACTCTTTCAGGAGAGCCACCCGCTCGAGATCGTTGCGATCGAATTTCGCACTGCCCTCGACAGGCTGGGAGAGATTGTCGGCGCCGTGACGACAGAGGATATCCTGAACAGGATATTCAGTGAATTCTGCATCGGGAAATAATCCGCCCTTTCTCGCTCCTTCCCAAGCAATCAGTTTTTGTGGTATCTTTTTATGAGCCGATGTGGTGGAACTGGCAGACGCGCCGGACTCAAAATCCGGTGGGGGCAACCCCGTGAGAGTTCGATTCTCTCCATCGGCACCAAGCGATTTCGAGGTGGCCCGGTGATTATGCGGACAGTCGTGAGATGTGTCGTGATTCTCCTGACCTTTCTCTTCCTCACCGCCGAAGTCCCTTCGCCGTGGGGGATGGACGAACTCATCGGCAAGCAGGCGCCCGACTTCACCCTAAAGGACATCACCGGCAGGAGCCTTTCGCTCTCCTCCCTGAAGGGAAAGGCCGTTTTGGTCAACTTCTGGGCAACATGGTGTCCGCCGTGCCGCGATGAGATGCCTTCCCTCAACAGGCTCTTCAAGGCCTACAAGGACCAGGGACTCATCGTCCTTGCGGTTTCGACGGACAGGAGCGAGTCGACTGTGAAAGATTTCTTATCGCGGTATCCCGCGGATTTTCAGGTCTTCATGGATGCCGACATGCAGACGTCACGGCGCTACAGGGTCTTCTCGATGCCGACGGCCTTTCTCCTTGACAGAAACGGCGTAATCATCAAGAGGTATTTGGGGGAAGAGGACTGGGACTCGGCGGAAATCAGAAGCGAGATAGGAAAGGCGCTCAAGGCGAAATAGCGGTGGTATCAGTACGGATTCCAGAGGTGGCAGGAGACGAGCCTTCCGGAATATCCCCGCGATGCAGGCTCCTCCAGCTTGGGCGCGACGGTATCGCAGGGCTCGAACCTTTTCGGACATCTCGGATGGAAAGGACAGCCGGGCGGGATGTCGACCGGGCTCGGTACCTCTCCAGAGATGATTTCCCTTTCTCGCTTTAGGCCCGGCTTTTCGGCTCTCTCCCCTGTTTCGACCCTCGGCGCGGATGCGAGAAGAATCACGGTATACGGATGAAGCGGCTCGCTGAAGAGTTCAGCGGTCTTCGATTTTTCGACGATCTTTCCGAGATACATCACGCCGACCTCATCGCTGAAATACTTGACGACGTTGAGGTCATGGCTGATGAAGAGGAAGGAAAGCCTTGACTGGACCTTGATCTCCTTCAGGAGGTTGAGTATCTGCGCCTGAATAGATACGTCGAGTGCGGAGAGCGGTTCGTCCGCCACGAGCAGCTTCGGAGAAACCGCCAAGGCCCTGGCGATGCATATCCTCTGTCTCTGGCCGCCGCTGAATTCATGGGGATAACGGTCGAGGACATCCCGGTCAAGGCCGACCTTCCCAAGGAGTTCGGTCACGAGTCCCCTGATGTCCTCCCGTCCCGCGAGACGGTGAATCCTGAGGGGCTCAGAGACCGTTTGGAAAACGGTCTTCCTCGGATTGAGCGAGGCAAAGGGGTCCTGGAAGATTATCTGCATGGTCTTCCTGAATGCCTTTAAGGAATCACCACGCAGTTCAGAGATGTCACTGCCGGCGAATTCAATGGTTCCCGACGTCGGGGGAATCAGCCTCAGCACGAGTTTCGCCACGGTAGACTTCCCGCATCCGCTTTCTCCCACGAGTCCGAAGACGCTGTCTTCGTTCAGGGAAAAATCGATGCCGTCGACCGCCTTCAGGACCCTGCGGCCGCCCCTCAAACTATCTTTCAGCGTAAAATATTTCCTGAGGGAATGAACGGTGAGAAAGCTCATCGAAACTCCCTCGCCCTGAAGCATCTTGTGAGATGTCCCGGTTCGATAGCCTCGAGCTCGGGCTCCTTCTCCCTGCAGTAATCTTTCACGAACCGGCATCTGTCGGAAAACTTACAACCGGGAGGAAGTTCATCGGGCCGCGGGACAAAGCCCGGTATCGGGGTGAGGGGTGTTCCCCGTTCCCTCGGAAGGGACTCCAGGAGTCCGAGCGTGTAAGGGTTTCTCGGGTTCGAAAAGAGTCCTGCCACGTCCGCGACCTCCATGAGCCTCCCCGCGTACATAATGGCGACCCTGTCGGCATTCTCCGAGATGATTCCGAGGTCATGGGTGATGAGGAGGAGGCTCATAGCCCTTTCCCGGCGAAGCCGCCGGAGCAGGTCGAGAATCTGGGACTGTATCGTCACATCGAGGGCCGTTGTCGGTTCATCGGCGATGAGGAGCGACGGGTTGCATGCGATGGCCATCGCGATCATCGCCCGCTGCCTCATGCCTCCCGACATCTGATGAGGATATTCCTTGACCCGCATATCGGGGGAAGGAATCTTCACCGCCCGCAAAAGATCTACCGACCTCTCCCACGCCTCGCGCCGTGAGCGATTTTCATGCGTCGTGATCGCCTCTGCTATCTGGTAGCCGATCGTGAGGACGGGATTCAGCGAGGTCATCGGTTCCTGGAATATCATCGCGATGTCTCTCCCCCGGAGCCCGCGGAGGGATTCCCTGTTCATCGTGAGGAGGTCTGCACCTTTGAAGCGTATCGCGCCTTCGGCAAAGGCGTTTTCCGGAAGAAGGCCGATGATGCCGAGGGCGGTGATGCTCTTCCCGCAGCCGCTTTCCCCGACGAGTCCGAAGACCTCAGCCTCTTCCACGGCGAAACTGATCCTGTTTACTACCCGGACGGGAGATGAAGCGGTCTTGAAGGAGATGCTGAGATCCCTTACCTCGAGGAGAGACACAGCCCTTATTCTTCCTCTTTCTTCCTTATGAGCTTGAGGTAGGTCTTTGCCTCGTTGAGGTTCGGGTTATGCTCGAGGGCCCTTTCCCACTCCTCGATGGCATTGCCGATAAGGCCTTTCATGTAGAAGGTGAGACCGAGCTGCACCCAGGCCTGCCCGTAATCCGGGTTCGTCTCCTTCGCCTTCAGAAAATGGACGACGGCATCCTCGTACTTGCCTTTATACCTCAGCGCAACCCCGAGTTTTGTGAGGATATCGGAAGCGCTCGGATGGAGCCTGAGCGCCTTGTTGTATTCCTCTATCGCCTCATCGTACAGCCCGAGGTCGAGATAGAGGTTTCCGACCTTATAGTGTTCATTCGCGAGCTTCCCTGCCGCAAAGGGGTCAAGGGATGAGGGCGTGGGATGGGCGATCTGTGCTGCCAGAGATATTACATCCTGCGCCTCCGCGAACCTTCCGAGGGCATTATAGGTTATCGAGAGGTTGAGAGAAGCCTCGGTATAGCTCGGGTTTATCCTGAGGGCCTGCTCGAAATATTCCGATGCTTCCTCATACGCGCTGTTCAGATACGCGATTACTCCGAGCTTGTTCAGAACGTCCGCATAACTCGGATTCAGCTTTATGACTTCCTGCAGGATGGGTTCCGCCTCAGCGTATTTGCCCGAATCGAAGAGGTCTTTCCCTGACTGGTAGAGTTCGGATACGGATTTCTTCATATTTCATGAAAGTATAGGATTCCGAATCCCCTTTGTCAAGAAGCTCGCGGCTTGTCAGTAAGTGGACCGTATGCGTCCTGTCTTCCTGTCGAAGAGTATCTTATCTACCATCTTGTTGTCTTTATAGATCTCCACTTCAACGAATCTCTCCCTGTGCCTTATGTGGACTACCCTTAATCCCTTGCTGCCGAAATACCCTTCTATCGCCTTTTCAGCCTCCCGGGGTTCGAGGTCCCCCTTGCAGATACCGTAGGCGCTGCAGTACTGGCAGTAGTCACCGTAAGGAATGACACCCATGCCGCCGCCGTAAGCGACACCGGCCACGACTATCAGAAAAACGATCACGATGTATGGCTCCAACCTCTTCATATTCTATAGTTAACCGAAAAAGATTGAAGGAAATGTGAAGACGGTCTCATAGCTCCCCCACCCCTTTTATTTCGACGGTTTTGTAACGCGACGATGCCCCCCTGAGTATCCGGATCGAACTTTTCCGTACCTTGAGTTCCTCCGAGAGCACCTCGATGAGTTGTTCGTTTGCGGCGCCGTCCGCCGGAGGGGCCGTCAGGTTGACCTTCAGGATGTCGCCACTAGCGCATTCAATCCCCCTCCTCGAAGATCGGGGCTGCACTTTCACCTGCACCATGATACCTTCTTTCGTCTTCTTAAAGGGTATCCGCATCATCACCTTCCGGAGGCGCCTCTCGACAGCAGTCTCGATTCAGTCACGAGCCCGCTCATCGCCGGTCGCCGGTTGCGGATGCTTCGTCGGGAGCCATACCCTGACCGTCGTCCCTTCTCCAATCCTGCTTCTGATTTCGACCCTGCCCCCCATGACGGTCACGAGTTCTTTCACGATCGCAAGACCAACGCCCGCGCCGTTACCCGGTGCGGCTGTTCCACGGTAAAACCGGGTGAATATCTTCGATATCTCGTCATCGGGGATACCGCTTCCGGTATCTTCCAGCTCGACAAAGAAATCTTTCCCGTCTCTCCCGTAATCTATCCGGAGACCTCCCTCTTCGGTATACTTGAGAGCGTTCGATATGACATTCCGCAGTATCCTCTCGAGTTTTTCGAGGTCGACGGTCACCGCGAAATCGCCCCTATCGAGTAAGGTCAATCTTAATCCCTTCTCGCGAAATACCGGGTCCATCGATAGCTCGATACCCTTCAGGACTTCCCCGAGGTTCACCGTTTGATAATCGCCGGGAACAAAGAAACTCGCCTCCGCCTTTGTCAGGTCTTCAATCCCTTCCACGAGCCTTGTCAGCCTTTCTATCTCTCCCCTGACGGTTTCGAGACTCTCGCGGGTATTCTCCAGGACCCCGTCGGTAATCGCCTCGACCTGCGCCTTCATTACGGCAAGGGGGGTCCTCAGTTCATGTGCGATATTGGAGGTGAGATGCCTCCTCAACGCCTCTTCCTTCTCGAGGGCCTCCGCCATATAGTTGAAGCTGTCCGCGAGGTTTCCGATCTCGTCGCGCGCGACCGATTTCACCCTGGTGCTGAAATCCCCCTTTGCGACCCGTTCCGCTGCGGTTCTGAGTCGCTTGATCGGCATCGAAAGGTAAAGGCTGAAGAAGACCGCTATGGCTATGGCACTTGCACCCGCGATAATAAAAGATGTTATCAGGAATTCCTTGCCCCTCTTCTTGAAGATCGTCTCCTTTACCGCAACAGACTCGTCGCTCTTCACCGGCCTGATAAAGAGCGTGCCGAGCTCTTTCCCTTCGCTGAAAAGGGGATATTGTTCGAATTCGCCTTCTGCCGCATGGATGTGAATGAGGGATTCCATCCGGCGCTTCATGGCAGGGGGAAGCGATTCCATCACCCGGTGTGAATCGATTATCTCCCTGCCCTCTTCGTCGACCACCCGAGCATCAAAGCCGAGCATCATCGCCCAGTGAATCGATTCGGCCAGGAGGGTCGTATCCCACTGCCCGTCCTGGTAACTGCCTTCCGTCGACGCGAGGATCCAGTACCGGTGATCTTCCTTCGTCCCCCCGATATACTCATCGAAGTCATTCATGGTGAGCCTCTCAAAAATGACATTCGATACGAGGGCGATTACGATCACGACGAGGAAGGCGAGGAAGAGTTTAGTGCGCATCGGGTCTTCCGATAAACTTGTAGCCGACTCCATAAACGGTCTTGATGAAAAGGGGGTTTCTTTGATCCTCCTCGATCTTGTGCCGCAGGTTCTTAACATGGGCGTCGATGGTCCTGTCGTACCCCTCGAAATCATACCCCTGAACGAGATTGATGAGCTGGAGCCTTGTGAGGACTCTCCCCGGCTTTTCCGCGAGGACCGTGAGTATCCTGAATTCCGTGGGGGTGAGGACAACGGGTGTCCCCCCTCGACTGACCTCGAGGGTTTCCGTATCGAGGGTGAGGAGGCCTTCGTTGAAGCTCAAGACCTTCTCCGCCACCTTTTTTGTTCTCCTCAGGTGGGCCTTTACCCTTGCGACGAGTTCTCTCGGGCTGAAGGGCTTCACGACATAATCATCGGCGCCCAAACCGAGGCCCTTTATCCGGTCCTCCTCTCCGCTTTTCGCGGTGAGCATGATGACCGGGATGTCCGATGACTCCCGTATGACCTTGCAGAGTTCTTCCCCCGTGACATCGGGGAGCATCAGGTCGAGGATGATGAGGTCGAAGGGCTCACGGAGGAGGCGCATCGCCTTTTCCCCCGTATCTGCCGCTGTGACGCGAAAGCCTTCCCGTTCGAGATAGAGCACCACGACATCGGAAATCTTTTTTTCGTCCTCAACGACTAATATCGTTCCTGACTTCCCAGTAGTCATAATACCTCTCTCCCATCATACAGGTTAATGCTGCGAGAATGAAGCCTCCGAGAACGTCGACCACATAATGATACCTGCAGTAAACCGTCGAAAAGATCAGCAGGGCGATGACCGGCAGCGTCAGATAGAAGAAAATCCTGTGATACTTGAAAGCGAGAAAGGAGACGACGAGAGAAACGGCGGTGTGGCCGCTCGGAAAGGCGTCTCGTTTAATGCCTTCCAGGCCGTTCAGTACCCGTTGAATGGGCTCCGCGGCGAATGCCCCCCTGAGCTCAGACCCCTGGAGATGATCCATGGTATACCGGGGGCCCAATGCGGGGAAGAGCATGTATCCGATATAGGAGAGGTAGAAACAGAGGAGAATGAGGAAGAGGGTCCTCTCGAACTCCCCGTCCCTCTTCCGGAGCATGAGGAGCAGTCCGAGGGAGATGGGGAGAAAGTAGTACGTGGAATAGGCGACCTGGAGGACATCGGTAAGGAGCGGCCTTTGAAGGGCTTCGAGTATTATCGTCGGATAGCCGTTGAAGATGAGGTAATCGAGTTTTATGAGCGCCTGGTCGATATCCCGCGGATGTAAATCGTGGACAAGCATCTCGAGGCTGTTGAAGATTATGAGGACAGAAACGACCGGAAATATGAGGTTGCGCACGAAACCGGTGACCCCGTTCCCGCCTGCAGGAGCGGGACTCCTTACGAGCATTATTTGGACGATGAGGAGCAAAGAATAGGTGAGGATGAGTCCATAGGCATGGGGGAGTGCGCGGGAAAAAATAAGGGATACCGCGAGGAGAAATGCGAGAAAGAGGACGGTGACGGAGTCGGCGGGCCTCATGAGGAAGAGTCTCTTCATCAGAGCTTCGCGATCACCCTCCTGACGGCCTTCTCTTTTTTTGAAAGCCGATGAGGGTTGCCCTTCCTCGTGACATCCGTTTCCTCGTCGTCACCGCGATCCTCCTCCCGGTTGTCGTCTCCCTCGTCTTCTCCCCTGTCCTTTCCGAGGAAGAGGAGAAACTCTTCTGCAGCTATCGGTACGGAACCGGTCGCCCAGGCATGGTCTGCGATTTCCCTGTCCGAGCTCACCACGATCCACTCGCGCCTGTCGGAAGAGATGATCCTCTTGATAACGGCATCCGCCTTTTCTGCGAGCCGCGAATAGATTACCGTGACCCCGCCTCTCACCGCAGAGGTCTCACGCATCCCGCCGTCTTTCCAGCCGTCGAAGACCACGAGAAGGGTGTGTCCCCTCTTCTTCCGGTAATCGACGAGAAGGCTGATGAGCTTTTCTCTCCGGGCCTCGAGGTCTGCGTGATTGATGCCGACAAGATTGTATCCGTCAATGATTATGGAAGAAATACGTTCACCTTGCTAATCGAAGTCTTTCTTCGTGAGAATCGAAAAGGTGGGATAGCCGAGTTTCTCGATGTTCTGCTTACCGTTCAATTCGTTCCTGTCGAGGAGGACGATGACGGCTATGATACGGAGCCCCGCCTTTCCCGCCGCCTCGATAGCCTTTATCGTCGAGCCGCCGGTGGTGACCACATCGTCAATAACGATGACTGCGTCACCGGCCTTCACATTCCCCTCGATCTGACTCGCTGTGCCGTGGGCCTTCGGCTCTTTTCTGATGACCATCGCCTCAATTGGCTCTTTTCTCAGGTACGAAGTATACGCTGTCGCTACGGCTATGGGATCCGCACCCATGGTGAGTCCGCCGATCGCCTTCGGCTTCAATCCGAGTTCCGATATCTTATCGCAGACGAGATTGCCGATGAGATACTGCCCTTCGGGAGAGTAGGTTGTCCTCTTCAGATCGAAATAGACGTTGCTCATGTTCCCCGAAGAGAGCTTATAGATCGGCCTGTCGCTCTTCAGAAACGAATGCTCTTTAATGTAGGATATGAGCCGTTCTTTTTTGTCCATGTTGCCTAAATATAGCAAAAAACCCGAGGGGATTTCAAAAGATTTCGCGCTCCCGGCGGCCTTTTCCCCGCCCTCTTTGACTCCGAGGCTTTTTTCGTGATATAAAGGAACCGAGATCCATGAATTCATTGCCGAGAATACGGAATGAAAGATAAGAAGGAAACGAAGGTGCTGCTGCCGGAAGAATCGGCAATGCCGCATCGGGAAAGAGCAGTATTGAAAGGATTTGAAAGGGATTGGAAGAGCGCTGAAAAGGCGTTGCGGCTGACCCGATTCACGGTGGACAATCTTTCCGATGCTGTCTATTGGATGGACTCGAAGGCCCGGATAGTAGACGTGAACGAGACCGCTTGCAGCATGCTGGGGTTTACCCGCGAGGAGTTGCTGAATCTCACGGTGTTCAATATTGATCCGGACTTCACGGAGGACAAATGGGTTAAGGCCTGGGATACTCTCAAGGACCGAGGCAAGATGACGCTCGAGACGAAGCACCGTACCAAAGACGGGCGAATTATACCTGTCGAAATCATGGCCAACTACCTCAGCTTCGGCGGCAGAGAACTCGACTGTGCGTTCGCCCGTGACATCACAGAGCACAGGCGGGCGGAAGAGGCGTTGCAGGAAAGTGAAGAACGTTTTCGCAGCCTTGTCGAGTCAACGAGTGATTGGGTTTGGGAAGTTGATGCCCAAGGGGTTTATACCTATGTTAGCCCCCAGATACGAAATCTGCTCGGCTATTCGCCTGAAGAAGTGATCGGGAAAACGCCTTTCGACTTGATGCCGACCGAAGAGGCGCGCCGCATTTCCGGAATCTTCGCATCGATCTCTGCCAACAAGAAATCAATCAAGAACCTCGAGAATATTAACCGCCACAAAGATGGTCGTCTCGTGGTCCTTGAAACGAGCGGAGTACCCTTTTACGACTCTCAGGGTAACCTGGCAGGGTATCGGGGCATCGATCGCGATATCACTGAGCGGAAGCTTGTTGAGGAACGTTTGGAGGCCTCAATCAGGGAGAAGGAAACGCTTTTGCGAGAGCTCTATCATAGGACGAAGAATAATATGCAAGTCATTTCCAATCTCATCGACCTTCAGGTAATATCCGTCAATGATGAACAGACATTGAAATTATTCAGGGAAACTCAGAACAGAATCAAGACCATGGCGCTTGTTCACGAGAAACTCTATCAATCGAAGGATTTGTCGAACCTTAATCTGAAGGATTACATAGGCGATCTTGCAAACGCGGTCCTCGGAAGCTATCAATTGAGTGCGGACCGAATATCTCTGCACCTCGATGTTGAAAGTATTTCCGTATCGATCGATACCGCCACACCATGCGGACTGATCATCAATGAACTGATGTCGAATTCTCTGAAGCACGCCTTCCCGGGCGATAGACGAGGTGAGGTCTGCCTCTCAATACGCCAGTCTGAAGAAGGGGGGATCGAGATGTGTTTCAGCGATAACGGCATAGGATTGCCGAAGAGTTTTGATTTCAGAAATGCAAGGTCTTTGGGGTTGACCCTTGTAAAAAATCTATCCGAGAAACAGCTTAAGGGAACAATTGAACTGAGAACAGACCATCCGACAGAGTTCCGCATAAAGTTCAGAGAACCACTCTACAGAAAAAGGGTATAAAGCAATTAAGAAGAAGATATTGATAGTGGAAGATGAAATAATCGAGGCGATGTTTCTCGGGAAGATATTGGAACTCTGGGGCTATGAGGTATGTGAAATAACAACGTCCGGGGAGGATGCTGTTCACGAAGCCGAAGTTGAGAGGCCTGATGCGGTAATCATGGATATCTACATACATGGAAAAATAAGCGGGATCGAGGCTGCCGATAAGATCCGATTTAAGGTCGGGATACCTATTATCTTCATGACCGGATATTCGGATGAAGAGACGAAGCAGAAGGCGTGCGCTGCGCACGCTGCCGGATATTTCGTAAAGCCGCTCAATTACAACAGACTGAAAGAAGCGCTTACTTCTATAGTACCCCAAGATTCATGAGGCAAGATCGGAAATTCTCGGGCAAATCGTTGCTGATCAGCGTGGGCCTGATGCCTCGCTGGAAGACACGTTCCGATACGTAAGGCGCAACATCTCAGATACTGATAGAGGAAGGGAATAATGGGGAGGCCTGCGAGCAGGCCTCCCCATTCGTTGCTCTCAGTGGTGCATATGACCTGCTGGCTGCTCCTCCTTCTCCTCATAGGGGCACTTCGTCGGCTCATCCATTTCATGGTGCATCTTCTCGCCCATCATGCCGCATTTGCCCTCCATCATTCCCATTCCGCCCATCATATGCCCCGGCTCCATCATCTCCCTCATCTTCTTCCTCTGTTCAGGTGTGAGTTTGGATTTGACCTCCTCCCTCGCCTTGATGAGAGAGAGGCGCATGTCGGTCTCTAACGTCTCTATTTGTCTCAGTTTTGCCTCGACCGCCTTCATGTCGATGGGGTCTTTATCGAGGAGTTCCTTCAGCTCGATTCGGGCTATCTGCGCTTCCGCCCTCTTCTTGACCGTCTCTTTCATTACCCTGTTTCTGATCTCCCTGACCTCTGCCTTCTGTTTCTCGTCAAGGCCGAGACCATGGAGGTGTCTCCACATCGGGTGATCATCGTCCATCATCATCTCGTGCATCCTTCCTTCACCCCTCATACCGCCCATATGCCCCATCATGCCCATGCCCTGATGTTCCATTCCTCCCATCATGCCGCAGCCCATCGGCATGTCACCGCCCATCCCGGACATGCATCCGCACATATCTGCGAATGAACTGCCCGGCAAAAAAACCATGAGAACCAAAAAAATGAATACCAACCCCAAAGATTTTCTCATCGCAACCTCCTTTTTGTTTTTATTGCATCTACTATCGCACAAGATAAGAATAACAAACTCGGGCAGAATGCTCAACTCTGCTTCTCGATAATAATTCTCTCTAAACAGCTATAATAATGAAAGGCGGTATCAATGAAACTTGTCCTTTTTGACATTGACGGAACGCTCTTGGACTCCGGAGGGGCCGGAACGAAGTCTCTGGACCTCGCTTTCGAGGAGACCTTCCTCATCCGGAACGCATTCAGGGGGATTGCGATGGCCGGGAAGACCGATATACAGATCCTGAAGGAAGGGTTGAAAGGGCATGGACTCGAATCCGAGAACGGCAACATCGGCCTCCTCTGCGAGAGCTATATCAAGAATCTCCGGGTGCAGATAGAGAACCCGCGGAGGCGCCTGAAGCCGGGAATCAGGGAGTCTCTTGCGATCTTGGCCGGTCTAGACGGGGTCAGTCTCGGCCTTCTCACCGGAAATATCGAGGCAGGAGCGAGGATAAAGCTCGATCCCTTCGGACTCAATAGTTTCTTCCCCCTGGGCGCTTTCGGCGATGACAACGAGGACAGGAATATGCTCCTGCCTGTTGCGGCAGAAAGATTCCGCGCGCTCTACCGGAGAGAGATACCCTTCGGAGACTGTGTTGTCATCGGCGATACCCCGAGGGATGTCGAATGCGCTAAGGTCCATGGGGCGCGGGCCGTCGCGGTCGCGACCGGACCCTACTCCTACGAAATCCTTGCGGGCTCGGGCGCGGACATGGTCTTACGGGACATGTCAGAAATGGATTATCCCTCTCTGCTCGCCTGACTCGCGGACCCGGTCATCTCAGGGTAACTTCTCTTCAGGCTCGGGATGAACGACGATATCGGTAACAGCCGGGAACCGCTCCTTGATGGCCGATTCCACCCGATCAGCGATGCGGTGCGCCTCTTCAACCGAGATCGCGGGATCTACGAGGATATGGAGATCTACGAAAACGGCATGCGCGGTTCCCCTCGTCCTTATGTCATGGCATCCCC
>DASPUT010000176.1 GCA_035622735.1 Thermodesulfovibrionales bacterium
GCAGTGCGGGAGGAGCGCCGTCCCCGTCATCCAGGACGTAATCTCCTGTAGGGATCTCTTCACACGAAGCTCGCCGCATGCATCCCGCCTGGATAAGACCTTCGGCCTGATATTCTGGGAAGAAGGAGGAAACCCCTTACCGGAGTGCTGCTCGCGGGAAGATACCTCCTCATCGCTCGTAATCGCCATCGGTCCCGAAGGCGGTTTCACCGGAGAGGAGATTGCCATGGCAGTGGCCGGCGGGTTCAGCGTCGCGTCCCTCGGAAGACGGATCCTCCGTGCGGAAACAGCGGCGATCGCCGCTACAGCGCTCGTTCAATTTTTGTACGGTGACCTGGGAGGAAAGCCTTCTCCCCGAAAAGCCGAATGAGGCGCGAACTGTTCCATCCGCGCACATGACCATGACGCGCAGGCTGTCCCCTACCGGTCTTCCTCGAATTGTGCGGACCTCATTCTCTTCTTCTCCGATGTCATCTCCTTTTCAGCCCGAATCTTTTCCTTCGCCCTCTTCGAACGCTTCCTCTTCTGTCTGCGGATCTTCTCTATTCTCCGCCTCTCTTCGCTTTCACCGCCCCGAACCGACTGCTCAATCTTCCTCGCGAGAAGTACCCTCGCATGATAACGGTTCAGAGCCTGGGAACGTTCTTTCTGGCATTTCACCTCGGTCCCCGTCGGAACGTGCTTGAGGTAGACGCACGTGGAGGTCTTATTCACGTTCTGCCCCCCCCTGCCGCCCGATCGGACAAAGGACTCCTCGATATCTTCCTCTCTGATCTTCATCGCCTCCATCTTTTCCCTGAGGGCCTGCTCCTTCAACGGATTGACGGCGAAGATTCCCATGGTTTACTCTCCCGGGAAATTATACCACGTTGCAAGAGATCGGAAGGAAGAGAGAACCTCTGCCGTTCGTAACAGGGAACAGCCGGTAACGTGATATAATTGTTTCCATGGATTCGGCAATCCCGGCGCTCTCGGATAAAGCCTGAATGTTCAGGGATAGATTTCTCAGAACGATACTCCTCGTATCTTTTGCGGCCCTGATCATCCTCCCGGTCTACACGGTTTTTTTCGTCTACCCTCAATTCGTCAAGATGTTGACGGCTAACTCGGAAGACGATGCCCTGAGGATAGCAAAACACCTCATGAGCTCCCGACTGAGCGACGATCACGCGCACGTATCAAGTCGAAGGAGTTGCACGTTGAAGGCTCTGCCTTATACAACTGCTCCTTGGCGGAATGAATATTTGAATAGAGTATCGCACCCGTCATTACCGTCATTAACAGGATGGGATGCCGCCCTGACCAATGGGAATTTCATCTTGTGACCTTCTTCCCGCCCTCTGTCGGGTTCTCCCATTTGCATCCGAAAAAGTGAATTTGTTATAGTGAATCATTTCGGAGGCGGCATGATGGGTGGGATGGGCTACATCGCTGTTTTAGGTGCGGGAAGCTGGGGAACAACCCTCTCGCGTCTTCTCGCGGATAAGGGCTATGATGTCTCCCTCTGGGTCTACGAAAGTGATCTCTGCGGTGAGATGAGGACGACGAGGGTCAATAGTCTCTACCTGCCAGGTTTCACGCTTCCCGACACGATCATGATTACCGATGATATCGGACAGGCGGTCAAGAACGCGCGCTATGTCATCACCGTTATCCCTACACAACACACGAGGTCGATACTGAGCAGGGCGCTGCCTCTCATGAACCATGACGCAATCATCATCAATGCATCAAAGGGAATCGAGCAGAAAACGCTGCTCACCGTTTCGTCCATGGTAAGGCAGATGGCGGACCATAGAGTCGCGGTGCTCTCGGGCCCCAGTTTTGCTCAGGAGGTCGTCAGGAAACTTCCGACCGCCGTCACCCTTTCCTGTGAAGACGCGCCGGCATCGCTCCTCTTGCAGGAGCTGTTCAACACTCATTATTTCAGGGTCTACACCCACAACGACACCATCGGTGTCGAGCTCGGAGGTGCGCTGAAAAACGTGATAGCCATCGCCTCCGGCATCAGCGACGGACTCGAACTCGGCCATAATGCAAGGGCTTCGCTCATAACGAGGGGGCTGGCTGAGATACGGCGACTGGGCGTGACTATGGGGGCGCAAGACCACACCTTCTCGGGTTTGAGCGGACTCGGAGACCTTGTGCTGACCTGCACCGGTCCCCTTTCCCGCAACTACACCGTCGGGAAAAAACTCGGCCAGGGCGTCATGCTCGGTGAAATACTTTCGGGGACAAAGAGCGTTGCCGAAGGTGTGGCGACCGCCGAATCCGCATATGAACTCTCGAGGAAATACGACGCACAGATGCCGATTGTCGAACAGGTTTATCTCGTCCTCTATGAGGGCAAGGATCCCGGAGAGGCGGTCAGCGACCTCATGAACCGGGCGCTGAAAACCGAGTTCAATGCATAGCGACGAGATACGAAAAGTAATCGAGTCCCTGAAGAAGGGGAACCTGTCTGTCGAGAAGGCACTCGAGAGGCTGAAGGACCTGCCCTACGAAGACATCTCCTTTGCAAAGGTCGATCACCATAGACATCTGAGGCAGGGGATACCCGAGGTGATCCTCGCGAAAGGAAAATCTCCCGCTGAGATCAGGGCCATCGCACGGGCGATGCTCAAGAAAAGCAAGAGGCTTCTCATTACGAAGGCGACCAGAGAGATCTCGGTATCACTCGGGTTCAAAGATGCCGTCTTCTATCCGGCATCGGGCATAATCTCGGTAGGACAGGGATCGAAGAGAAAGCGTGAGGGTGTTCTTGTCGTCTCGGCAGGTACCTCGGACATTCCCGTTGCCGAGGAGGCGGCAGTCACGGCATCGTTTCTCGGAAGCGGTGTCGACCGGGAATACGATGTCGGTGTTGCGGGTATCCATCGGCTGCTCGACAAGAGGAAGAAACTCTCCGCAGCGAGGGTCATCGTGGTTGTCGCCGGAATGGAGGG
>DASPUT010000177.1 GCA_035622735.1 Thermodesulfovibrionales bacterium
CGATAGGCTTCGGACGACTGAAAGAATTTTGAGGTACCTCTAATGACAAGAATCGAGGCGGCAAGAAAAGGAATTGTGACTGAAGAGTTCAGGAGGGTGGCATCCTCCGAAACTGTCAGCGTCGAAGACCTTGTATCGGACATCGCAGAGGGGAGGATGGTAATACCGGTTAACGCCCGCCGCACGATCGAACCTCTTGGCGTAGGGAAGGGTCTCCGCGTGAAGGTGAACGCGAACATCGGGACTTCGAGAGACAGGGTATCGCTCGAAGAAGAGAGGGAGAAACTGAAGGCGCTTGTCAAATACGGCGCTGACGCGGTCATGGACCTCTCGACAGGAGGGCCGATAAGGGAAATACGGAGCATCCTCTTACAGGAATCGCCTATCGCGGTCGGAACGGTCCCGATTTATGAGGCTGTTGTGATGGCGGCCGAAAGATATAAGATGATAGCGAAGATGACCGTTGATGAGCTCTTCTCAGTCATCGAGAAACAGGCCGAGGAAGGCGTTGATTTCATAACGGTCCATTCGGGCCTCACGAGAAAGGCGATCGAACGTCTGAAATCCGAAGGCAGGGTGCTTGACATCGTGTCCAGGGGCGGCTCCTTTCTCCTCGAGTGGATGATATACAACGACAAGGAAAACCCGCTCTACGAGCATTACGACCGGCTGCTCGAAATCTCTAAGAAATACGATCTCACCCTCAGCCTCGGCGACGGACTGAGGCCGGGCTGTCTCGCTGATGCGACTGACAGGGCGCAGATAGAGGAACTTCTCACAATCGGTGAACTGCATGATATCGCGCTGAAAGAGGGAGTACAGACGATCATAGAAGGCCCGGGTCATGTGCCCCTGAACCAGGTCGAATTGAATATAAGGATCCAGAAGGAGATATGCAAGGGGGCGCCCTTCTATGTGCTCGGCCCCCTCGTGACAGACATCGCCATGGGCTACGATCACATAGCCGCCTCGATAGGAGGCGCGGTGGCAGGCGCCGCAGGAGCTGACTTCCTCTGCTATGTCACCCCCGCGGAGCATATCAGGCTTCCGAACATCGATGACGTCATTGAAGGGGTGATAGCCCTCAAGATCGCCGCGCACGCGGCGGATATCGCGAAAGGTACACCGGGGGCTATTGAGAGGGACCGGAGAATGGCGGAATGCAGGAAGAGACTCGACTGGAACGGTCAGATAGCCAACAGCCTGAATCCAGACAAGGTCCGCAAGTGGCGCGCTGAGGTGCCGCCTTCAGAGCAGGAGGTCTGCAGCATGTGCGGCGAGTTCTGCGCAATCAGGACGGTCGAGAAGGCGCTCCATGGAGAGCACCCGTGAGTCGTCCGCGGCAAAAGACTGCCTCACATCCGGTAGCGGACAGTTCCACAATGTCTTCGATTATCTCTTAGTCCCCACCCATGTCCCAGTCTCGGTGGCAGCGCTCGTGGATTTCTGATAATCTCCTGACATCGAAAGCCCATCAGTGCTCACGTTCCCCGTATATGTATTACTAGACCCATCAGCACTAGCGTGCCAGGAAAAATTGATGTTCTGACCGGTTATGATGCCGCCGATAACGTCACCCTGAGGCGTGCTCCCGCTAATGGAACTACCATTCTGAGTCAAGATAAGAGGACCGACCTGAGTCGGCGTACTTGAGCCCGAGGGTGTCTGCGATATAGTCCATGTGCCTGTGACGTCGATATTTGACGAAGACGAACTCTGTAAGGATCCATTCCATATACCTGCCTGCACGTTTCCGGTTATATATATGCCGGACATAGTGTTTCCCGCCGCAACGATTGTCCCGACATAGGTATTTATGGATCCGTCCGCTGCAGTAAAGGTGAAATTGACACTCAGACCGCTGACCGTTCCCGTGACCGGTTTAGCGCTCTGGGATGTCGTCCCCGTCAGGGTATTGCCTGTTTGCGAGAAGACGAAAGTGTCGGGTCCCTGCTGTGTCGAATTATTCGGTGTATGAAATACCTTCCATGTGCCGGCGATAGTGACTGTTGCCGGCGCCAATGTCGCACTCCACGATCCTTGCGCTCCACCGGCGGTTGTAAAGCTGCCGGACATAGAGCTTGCGTCAGGAGCTATCTGCCCGTCAAAGGTAGAGGTTCCACTCGTGTCGGTCAGGGAAAAATTAATATGGAGCCCGCTGACCGTGCCGCTCGGCGTTTGGCTGCCATTGATAAAGAGGTTATTATTCACTTGGAGGAACGTAACTGAGGTACTAGATACCCCTAGAAACAGGTTCCATGTGCCCGAAATATTGACCGTCGCGGCCCCGCCGCCGTTCGTCCCGGCGCCTATACAACCCATAAGCAACAATGGCAACATCGCGGCGACGATAAGCAAAGAGAACCTTGACCACTCACTTCTCATGACTCTCAACATAAGCTCCTCCACCCTTCTTTGTTCCATATGTGCCGACATTCATAAAAGTCCCGAAAGACGAACCTCACCAATGATTAAAGCAGGAGTGTCTTTATTATACATCAGGAAGGAACTGCGTTGTCTACGTTTTCGGGAATCTTCTATTTTTGTCTCGGCGTAAAAGACCAAGCCAAGCAGATCTCCTCTTCATACATCTTTAAAGAGATAATTGTATCCCTTTTCGGTGAGCTCCAAACTATGAGACGGGGTTATGACAACGTAGCTTTCATTGCGCAGCTCTTCCATGGCTTCCTGAAGCCGTTCGAAATGGTTATGGCCCCACTTCTTCGCAGCGGATGTGATCTCGGAGGATATCACGACCATCCCGGGTTTCGTCTTATCCTGTTTTGTGAAGAGGTCCAGAATTTTTTGAGAAGTGTCCGTCATATGCCCTCCTCAAATGTTTCTTGAATATTCAGCGGATAGCTGAGACAACATATTGTATCGCATTATTACGCGGTGATAAAAAAAGTGGTGCTTGCTTCCTCTCCTGACTCGGCGGTTTGTACATCTTGAGACATGCAGCTTAAGACTGTTACGTCTACACCTTACGTCTTGTGACCTACAACCTTTCTGCCGGGTCTGAGAGGAGCAAGACCACCACTTTCGGTAATCAACTCCTCAATTCACTTATACTCCTATTTTTCGTGGTTGTCAAGTCTTTTTTGCTGGCAGCTTCTCTGATAGTTACCGAAAACCGTTTGACTGTTTCTGCGCAAACACTTTCACCCATTCGTCAAACATCCGCAACTTCTCCTCACCGTATTTTATGATGATCTTCCGCACCTCCCCGAGCGGTTTCTCGTGCTCCATATTACGCTCTATTTTCGAGTAAAATTTATCTGAGAAACAGATAATCTTCTCCTCCACGGAGAGGGGGACCATATCCCTTTCCGGAAGGGGCAGGCTGTTATTCCTCACATCTTCTGCGGTAATCCCGACACCCACGTGCCTCTCACAGACGAGGGCATGCTCGGGCATGCCCTCCCGATCGAGAAGGTCTCTCCCGAGGAAACCGTGGCAGAGGTAATCCCTATACCCGTAGCATCCCAATTTGGGGGCATCGGTAAGGAATATCCCGATGTCGTGGAGCATGGCAGCCTCCTCGATAAATTTTTTATCAGGGTTGAGATGTCCCACATTCTCTGCAATCTCGAGCGCCTTCCGAGCCACGAGTCTGCTGTGGTGGATGAGATAATAGTACGCCTTCGAATCGGGTTCGTAATATTTCCTGATTATATCGAGGGGCGTCATCGTCTCGCTCGGGGTCTGTTATTC
>DASPUT010000178.1 GCA_035622735.1 Thermodesulfovibrionales bacterium
CACTTTTTTAACATTCTCTCGGTGGACAACTTAATGGGGGTGAGGGGGTTCTTGATCTCATGGGCGATTCTCCTTGCAACCTCCTGCCAGGCGAGCGCCCGCTGCGCTTTTATCACGTCCGTCAGATCATCAAAGACGACGAGAAGGCCGAGATAATGAGAAAGGGTATCCCGCAGTCCCATGATCGAGACCTTCAGCAGCCTTCGTTTTTCCCTGATGGTTGCCCAGACCTCTCTTTCGACACTGCCGAGATTTTTCAACCTGATGCCCTGAACGAATTCCTGAAGGGACTCCGATCTTATTCTGGAAAGGATCTCCCGGTAGTTTTTCCCGATGACGTCTTCCGGCGTGACGTTCAGGATCGAGCACGCCGCCCTGTTTATCGTGAGACTGTTGCCGTCGGCATCGAGGAAGATGACCCCGCTCTGGATGTTCTCGAGAATATTCTCCGTGTAGAGTCTTCTTCTGTCCGATTCGTTATACGCCTCCTGAAGAGATTCTTTGCCCTCGCGCAGTTCTCGTACCATGTGATTGAACGAGTTAATGAGGAAGCCTATCTCGTCGTCCCGCTCGATTCCGACTTTCACATCGAGATTGCCCAACGCAACTTCGCCGGTAGCCTGGGCAAGACTCTGAATGGGTTCCGTAATCCCTCTCGCAAATCTCAGCGCCGTCCAGAGGGCCATAAAAATGACGATAAGGGTAAAGAATCCGAGGAAGATGAGGGTGTTGATTTTCAGTGGCTGCTTTAATGCTTCGAGTTTTATGTAATCTTCATAGGCATTCTTGATCTTTTCTACATTCCGCGTGATTTCCCCGGGGATGCGGGATTCAACAATCAAGACTCCCCGTCGCTTACCGTCCACGCTGTCGGGGACGACAGCCCGGACCGTATCACCGCCCTCGTCCGACACGACTTCGGTCGCTTCCTTTCCGGCAAACGCCTCTCTGACGACATCGGAAGGGTTCTCCGGCATCTCGGTAAGCTGAATGACCGCGTAGTCCATCGGCAGGGAGCCCCTCGCGATGACTGTTCTCGCTGCATCGAGCGTCTTCTGCCGTTCCACCTCATAGATCGATCTCGCGATGTTCAGCGTGCTATCAATGGGTTGCCTGAACTGGGGGGTAAACCATCTGTCGATATAGTTTGTCACGAGACCGCTCGCTCCCAAGAAAAGCAGGGCCGATGGTATCGACGTGAGGACTACGGAGATGATCACGATCTGCGTTTTGAAGCGAGAACCGAGAACGTTCCGTTTCCTCTCAAGGGACAACTTCACCAGGCTCTTTCCGACGAAAAACATCAAGGTCAGGAGGGCAATAATATTGATGTTGAGAAGGAGAAGAAGAATAGCCCGCGTTGCTATAGAGAGAGAGCCGATCCACATAAAATGGAGTTCGATGAGCGACGCAGCGACAATAAAGAGGAGCACTCCCGAAAATATGAGGCCGAGTTTTTTCATGGCGCGGCACCGACACTGAAGAAGGCAGAATCCTTTGTCACCTTGAACTCCTTTTCTGGGACAAAAAAGAGGAGATATCCGATAACAGGCGGAAGCGTCCTCAGCCGCGCTTCCACGGCGACCCTCACAAAGTAAGTCGCCGGGTCAAGCTCCTTCATATGTATCAAGGGTATGTCCTTTAAGGTTAATGCCCAGGCGAGCATCGATTCGAGATCCCTGAATCGCTTCTTGGTGAGCGTTGAACCGTCTGAGGAGGTGGCGACGTACTCTTTTTTGATGGGATCTCCCTTAAGGGTAGTCACGATCTTCTTGCCGGCGATAAATTCATCGGGCCAGACGCGCCATACCCTGTAAATGTCCAGATAGAAGGTTATTTCTTTTCCGACGCCGTTTTTCAGATCGGTAAGATTCTTCTCGTCGAGGGTCAGGCCCGTCGTGACCTGAAGAGAATCGTTGAGCGTCTGTGTCTCCGGCCCAACGATTTCGGCGCCGAAAGCAGCGAGGGGGATAGAGAAGAAAAGATAAATCGACAAAGCCGCGCATATCTTTTTCATACGAGGATGTATTCTCCGGAGACAAGGGTTATTCCATTATATCACAGATGCCGGAATCCCTTGATTCGCGGCGCTCGGCTGCTTCCGAGGAATTTACTTTCATGGTAAGATAGCCTAAAATACAGGAGCCTAAGGAGCGCCGCATGAAAGATAGGGGGAGAAAGGAGCCCCTCCATGCGATTCTGTCCGCGTTCCATGCTCTCCGGGTTTTCAAGCAAGGAGGTGCGTCATGGATTTACGAACAACAGATCTGACGATTCCTGAAGGGTGCAACGTCATCCTCGGGCAGACTCATTTCATTAAGACGGCAGAGGATCTCTACGAGATCATCGCTACTACCGTCCCTCATGGAGAATTCGGAATAGCATTCACGGAGGCGTCTGGTCCTTGTCTCATACGAACCGAGGGTAACAGCGAGGAACTCATAAACGTCTCTGTGAAGAATCTCCAGGAGATAGGAGCCGGACACGTGTTCTGTATCGTTTTGAAAAATGCCTTTCCGATAAATATCCTGAACCCGCTGAAGAACTGTCCGGAAGTCTGTACGATTTACTGCGCAACGGCGAACCCCGTAAAGGTGATTGTTGCCGCGACAGAACAGGGGAATGGAATCATAGGCGTGATTGACGGTTTTCCGCCTAAGGCTGTCGAGACTCCGCAGGACAAGGCAGAGAGGAAGGCGTTCCTGAGGAAGATCGGGTATAAACTATAAAGGGAGGGCAGATGATTCCTGAATTAAAGTACGATGCAAAAGGACTCATCCCGGCGATAATCCAGGACGTCGATAGCGGTGATGTCCTCATGATGGCTTATATGAATGAATCTTCGCTGAAAATGACTGTGGAGACGGGCTTTACGCACTTTTGGTCGCGCTCCCGTCAGAAATACTGGAAGAAGGGGGAGACGTCGGGCTGTCTTCAAGAAGTGCAAGAGATATGCTATGACTGCGATGAGGACACGCTCCTCATTAAGGTGAAGCAGCATGGGGAAGGCGCCTGTCATACAGGCAGCAGGACGTGCTTTTACAGAAAGATAAAGTAGGCGGTCCTGCACGGTCCGTTGCCCTCAAGCCGCAACCGGGCGGGCCTTGGCTTCATGATTATTTCGCCGCGGCCGGGGGGAGGAGATCCGGCAGGAGGTTCGGAGATGAACGATTGTATATTTTGTAAGATCATCGCTGGAAAGATACCGGCGAAAATAGTATACGAGGACGAGGTCGCCTTTTCCTTTGAAGACATAAATCCTCAGGCACCCGTGCATATCCTCGTCATACCGAAAAAACATATCGCGACCGTTCTCGATCTGAACGAGGGAGATCATGAACTTCTCGGCCACTTGTTTGCGGTCGCGAATAACATCGCAAGGGATAAGGGCATTGCAGCGAGGGGATTCAGAATCGTAACGAATTGCAATCCTGAGAGCGGGCAGACGGTCTATCATATCCACTTTCATCTCCTCGGCGGACGCCACATGCATTGGCCCCCGGGGTAAGCAGCTCTGCCGGAAGCGTGTACCGATACCCCTGCGCTCCGGAAAGATCTTTTCTCACGAGATGAGACTCCATGGAGAGGATTCCTGAAGCGATAAAGCACGAGGCAGAGAAACTCGTAAAGGAGCTTAACGAGCACAGCTACCGCTATCACGTGCTCGATTCCCCCGTCATCTCCGATGAGGAATATGATCGCCTTTTTCAGAGACTGAAAGAGATAGAAGAGCACTACCGTTTTGTCCTTCCCGATTCACCTACCCAGCGAGTCGGTGCCCCTCCCCTCGATAAGTTCGAAAAGGTGCGACACACCGAGCCGATGCTCTCCCTCGATAATGCGTTTTCCTATGATGACCTGAGGGAATTCGAGAGGAGGATTAAACGACTTCTCGGGCGAGATGATGAGACCGAATATACCATAGAGCCGAAATACGATGGACTGGCAATTGAGCTGACGTACAGAAAGGGGCTTCTCTTCAAGGCCTCGACGAGGGGGGATGGCTATGAGGGAGAAGATGTGACGAGGAATATCAGGACCATCAGGTCGGTCCCCCTGAAGATCGAAGGGAGCAGAATCCCTGATGAAATCGATATCCGCGGAGAGGTCTACATGGATCTCGAGGAGTTCGAAAAATTAAACAGACATCGGGAGCAGAGAGGCGAACCGGCATTCGCCAACCCGCGAAATGCGGCTGCAGGGTCTGTGAGACAACTCGACCCTTCTGTTACCGTATCTCGCAAGCTCTATCTCGCATGCTACGGGATGGGAACGGTCAAGGGTATCCATTTCAGGAGCCAAACGGAATTCATCGACTGGTTGAGGGAGGCGAGGTTTCCGACTCCCGCAAAGGTGTCGGTCGTGAAGGGAATCGGCGGGGCGGTTGATGTGATAAAAGAGATCGAGGGGATGAGAAGATCCTTCCCCTTCGAGACAGACGGAGCTGTAGTCAAGGTGAACGATTTTGGACTCCAGCAGAAATTAGGAGTAAAGACAAGGGAGCCCCGCTGGGCAATCGCGTATAAATTCGAAGCGCATCAGGGAACGACCACGGTGAGGGACATTCAGGGAAGTGTGGGAAGAACGGGCGTAATAACACCATTCGCTGTTTTTGAGCCGGTGAAGATCGGAGGCGTTACCGTATCCCGTTCAACGCTTCACAATTGGGATGAAATAAAGAGGAAAGGCATAAGAATCGGCGACACCGTTGTCGTCGAGAGGGCCGGTGATGTCATACCTCATGTCGTGACGGTTATTAAAGAAAAGAGAACGGGGCGGGAGAGGGATGTCCCTGTCCCCGAGAGATGCCCCGCCTGCGGCTCGAAGGTCGTGAAAGAGGAGGGAGAGGTGGCGGTGAGATGCGTCTCGATCCATTGTCCGGCTCAGGTGCGGGAAAAGATCATCCATTTCGCATCGAGGGGCGGAATGGACATAGAGAGGCTCGGCGAGAAGAATGTGGAACTCCTCTACTCGAGAGGTCTCATAAAACATTTCGAGGATATCTATAAATTACGGAAAGAGGATCTCTTGCTCCTGCCGAGGTTTGCTGAAAAATCCGCTCAAAACCTGATCGACGCGATCGAAAGGTCGAAACGGACCACCCTCGCAAAATTCCTCTTTGCGATCGGCATCCTTCACGTCGGTGAGTTTGCCGCGAAATTGCTTGCAAGGCACATGAGAGGACTTGAAGACCTTTATAAAATAAAACCGGAAACAATCATGGGGATAAGGCAGATGGGAGAAAAGATCTCTCATTCTCTCGCGACTTTTTTCAATGACGAGAAAAACATAGGAACGCTCAAATCCCTCACATCCCTCGGGCTGAACATCAGTAATCCTGATTTTGTATCCGGCAAGAAAGGCGAAATGCCTCTGGGAGGACTGACCCTCGTGATCACCGGCTCGCTGCCGAGATCGAGAAAAGAAGTGGAAGATCTGATCGAGAAGAACGGGGGCCATACATCCTCAGCCGTCTCGGCGAAGACTGATTATCTCTTGCTCGGCGAAGATCCGGGCTCGAAACTCGAAAAGGCAAAGGGTTTGGGGGTAAAGACGATCTCCTACGAGGACCTGTTGGCGATGGTTAAGCGGCAGCACCCCGGGACATGATCACCATCGCCCTTCAGTCGGGGAGCAACGGCAACTGCATCTACGTCGAGGCCGGCAACACAAGGCTGCTTTTTGATGCGGGGATAAGCGCCATCGAGGCCGAACGGAGACTCGCCGCTCACGGGAGGGAGATGCGGCAAATCGACGCGGTGCTCATATCGCACGATCATCACGACCATGTTTGCAACGCCGGCGTGTATCAACGGAAATACGGATTGCCTCTCTACATGACTCGACGGACCCTCGATAGTGCCCAAAGAATGCATGGGCTGGGCCGGTTACTCGATGTTCGCCATTTCTCGGCTGGAGAAGTGCTTCGATTCGGGGCGGCCTCTATCCAGACCATTCCCACGCCTCATGACGGCGCGGACGGGGCGGCATTTGTGGTGGCGTCTCATGAAAAACGATTGGGTATCCTAACCGACCTCGGGCATGCCTTTGAAGGGTTGAGCAGCATCATTTCTTCGCTCGATGCCATCTTCCTCGAAAGCAATTACGATCCTGACATGCTCTCTTCGGGGCGGTATCCCTCTTTCCTGAAGCGGCGGATCCAGGGACCAGGGGGCCACCTCTCGAACAGTGAAGCGGCTCAGTTGCTTCTGGCAGGCCACTCCCTGAAGTGGGCCTGTCTCGCCCATCTTTCTGAACAGAATAATAACCCGCTCCTCGCCTTAGAGACACATCGAAGGGTTTTGGGAAAAAGCCTCCCCCTGTTCACGGCAAGCCGCTACAGGGCGACCGGCATTCTCAGTATTTAGGCAGGAAGAATAAGATGGTGCCGAAGGCGGGATTTGAACCCGCACGGGTTTCCCCACACGCCCCTCAAACGTGCGTGTCTACCAGGTTCCACCACTTCGGCATCTTCAAATGATACTATAAGAAACGTATTGATTTCAATAGTGCTCGCCGATTAGAATAAGACGCATTTCCTGTATCGGTACTGTTTTCGCCAAGGGCCTCTCTGGAGGGGTGGCCGAGCGGTTGAAGGCGACGGTCTTGAAAATCGTTGTAGGGGAAACTCTACCGTGAGTTCGAATCTCACCCCCTCCGCTCTCTAACTTATTGAGATTATTAGATTTTTTAAAGCAACTCGTTCCGGAAAAAGTCCTGTTTTTTCGACCTATCATGAGGTATTTAAAGGGAAAAAAGGAACTTAACGAAAACTCTGCAAAATAGGAACACTTCGAGCGTGCTTAATTGCGGATCAGTCCTCAAGTAGTTACTTCCTT
>DASPUT010000179.1 GCA_035622735.1 Thermodesulfovibrionales bacterium
TCGTACCGAGGACGAGTGCCGAGAAGGTGAATAGTCCCGGATTCGAAATCATCGGTGCGAATAACGTGGAGGATTTCCTTGACATTCTTCTCGGGTAGTGATAGGAGGCGCAGAATGGAGCGTGAAAGGGAAACGAGAGAGAACCGGGCGTTTTGGTTTTTCCCGACCCTCGCCTTTTTCCTATTCGCCGGTTTGCTCTCATGCTCAACAAAAAGGCTCGAAATCCCAGTCTATGAAGGTCTCGACCCGAGGTATGAGTTGGCCAGGAGGGATCGGGTCGAATCGATTCAATCGACCTTCACGATAGAATTCGAAAAAAATGGAGGCATCATAAAGGGGGACGCTGCTCTCAATCTCACGCAGGAGGCGATGGAACTCAGGGTTTATTCCCTCGGATTTCTCGTAGCAGAGGTTATCGCGAACGATACGGTAACAAAGAGCGACCCGCCGATCGAGAAAAGCAGGATTGCGCTGCTCACCGAAGGTCTCAGGAACAGCTTCTTCTGGTGGTCGATCAAGGACTATGATATACGGGAAGAGGAGAAGGTATACCGCGTATGGAATTCCTGGAGGAAGCTTCTCATCAACAAGAAGACACTTCTTCCGGAAAGGCAGATGATAGAGCTTGAAGACGGGAGGGAACTGACTGTCGTCTATGGAGACCCTGAAGACATGGGGGGGGCATGGTTTCCCTCAAGAATGCGCATCGAACTTTCCCGCCACGCAGCAGAGGTGAGAATCAAGACCCTCTCGGTCACTCCCCGGTAAGGCCGAGGTCGATCGCGACTCCCCGGATGACCTTTTCTTCGATCTCCTTTGCTCGCAACAGGTACCCTTCAAGCAACGAGTTGTCGCAGATGGTATTTATGAGGCGTGGTGTCCCGTTGGAGTATTTATATATGGCAGCGAACGCTTCATCAACGAAGACGCTGTGTTCGTTCCCCGCTATCTTCAGCCGATGCTGGATGTACTGTCGCGTATCATCAGCTGAAAACGGCTTCAGGGAGATTTTCATTGCCACCCGCTGTTTCAGAGGCTCATCGAGGGAAAGGACGTCTTCTAAGTCGGACAGCCCGAAGAAGATGAGGTTGAGCATTTTGCCCCCAGGCATTTCCATATTCAGGAGTCCCCTGAACTCTTCCATGAGCTCCTTCGATTTCAGCATCTGCACTTCATCCATGAGGAGAACGGCGGTCTTGCCGCTTTCATTAATCTCCAGGAGTCTTTTGTAAATGAGGCTCAAGAGATCGAGTTTTTCAGCAGGTATCGGGGCGATTCCGAGCTGCATCGCAAATTTCTTGAGGAGCCACTCTGAACTCACTGAGGAATGAATGATAACGAGGAGCGTCGCCTCATAGTTTGTCTCATCCATACCTTCGAGGAGCCGTCGCGCAAGCGTGGTCTTGCCGGAGCCGATATCTCCTATGACGACTGCGAGCCCCTTCTTCGTGTCGATAGCGTATTTGAGCTTTACGAGGGCATTAGAGTATTGTGGACTGTTGTAGTAAAATCTGTTGTCCACGACATTCGAGAAGGGATGCTCTCTCAGGTTATAATATTCGAGGTAATCCATCCTTTTTCGTCAGAGGTACGAGACCCTGTCTTTCTTTTCCTTCACTGGTGACGGGAGCTCGGCCTTCCCGACGATTGTCTTGAGACGGTTGAGTTTTTCGGTAACCTCTCTGAAATTTGAATCCCAGCCGTACACTTCGCTGAATATAGCAAAAGCCTCCTGGACATTCCCATTCTTTTCATAGGCGGAACCGAGGTCGTACTTCGCGCCCCAATAGGAGTCACCACGGGTTTCGATGCCGGCAAGCGCTGTTTTAAAGGAATCGATCGCAAGAGGGAAGAGCCCCTTATCCATGTAACAGATTCCGAGCATGACGAGCGACCTGACGTAGTATTTATGATCCTTCCGTGATAACTGGAACTCCTTTATCGCATCATCGAGGAGTTCCATCTCTTTATAGGCGATGCCGAGGTTGTAGTGTGTTTCAAAGTCTTCCTCTTCGAGTTCTTTTTCGAGCCCTTTCTTGAATTCTGTAAAGATATCGAGGACATCACTGTCGAATTGGGGCTCGGAGGACTCTATTGCCTCAAGGGTATCGGATTCAGGAAGGGTAAACTCCTCAAATTGAAACTCCTCATCTGCATCAACGGCCGCGCCCTCTCCGACGAGGGGAGGCTCGAGCGTATCACCCTGGAGGGAGGCGACCTTCTTCCGCAGCTCCTCATTGTCCGGGAAGAGGTTGAGCAGTTTCTGGTAAATCCTGAGCGCGTCCTGTGAAAGCCCCTGCCGGCCATAGAATTCAGCCTCGGCGATTTCCTCGCTGTAATCTTCGAAATTGGACGACGCAAATTCATCCGGGGCAACGGCAGGCTCACCACCGGGCGGAGAGACCATCTCGGCAAGTCTCGGATCCCCGGGGCGTATCTCGTTAGCCTCCTTTAGGAGTGCTTCTCTTTTTTCGGCCTCGCCCGTTTTCCCATAAAGTTCTGCGAGTATGAGACATTGCGTGACCGCCTGCTCCCTGTCTTCTGTCGCCAAATAAACCGACTTAAGTCTCGTATGGACATCAGCATTATCAGGTTCCTTCGTCTTGAGGTCTTCAAGGATAGCCCTTGCATCTTCAAAGAGCCCGTAGTTCATGAATATCTCTACGTCTTCGAGCAGATCCTCGGAGGACCTCTCTTTATCCGGAGCACCACCCTCAATGCCCATCTGTATTTCCTGCTCTGCGAGTCTCTTCTTGACCTGAAGGTCATCGGGGTGGATCTTTAGCGCCTCGCGGTAATAGCTGAGGGCTTCTTTCCGAAGACCGCTTCCGGAGAGAAACTCAGCGATGGAGAGACTCTCTGCAAATACCGCTTCCGTGTCACCATTTTGACGGTAAAGCGTTAAGAGGAGCTTTCCGACCCCCTCGGGATCGATATCCCTGAATCCTTTTGCAAGATCTATCGCCTCCTGAACCTTTCCGTCGGTCACGAAGGCGTCAACCACGCTGGTATATGATTCCCAGGCTTTACCTCTCTGGCCTGACGCGAGATAGATATCCCCCACGAGCTTGCGTATTTCGGCATCAAAGGGGCGTAATTCAATGGCAGGCGAGAGACAGGAGAGCGCTTCATCAAAGGCACCGATTTTCCCAAGGATTCTAGCGCATCGCTCGAGAGATTCCAGATTGTCAGGGTGAGCTGCAACAGCTTTCTTGGCGTAGCGAACAGCTTTTTCCATGTCACCCGTCTTCTCGAAGGCAGAACTCAGTCCGAGGAGAGCATCCTTATTATCGGGGTGAACATCGAGCACCTTCGAAAAGTATTCTTTCGCCTGTTCCAGATCCTCCCTGTCATCGCAGAGTCGCGCTATGAGGAGATATTCCCGTATGGCATCTGATACGAGACCTTCTTTCAGAAAGAGCCCGGCAACCTTGTCCCTGAGGGGGATGTTGAACGGAGCGAGGGCGAGAATCTTCTCATAGATATGGAGAAACTTATCTTTCTTCATATCCTTTGAAAGGATATCGGCAGCCGAGAGATAATACTTTATCGCGTCTGTGATCAGGCCCTTCGCCTCACTCAGCTCGCCCAATGCCGCAAGGGAGTCGGCATCAGAGGGGTCGATGTTGATTATCTTTTTATAGAGGGCAAGGGCCTTGAGGGAGAACCCCTCGGCCCTGAAGAAATTGGCTGCCTTGTGGAAGTTATCCGTTGCGGATCGTTTTTCGCCTTTCCTGAGATAGAGGTCCCCGATCGTGTTATAGGCATTTGCATCAGGGGCCTCATTTACGAGTCTCTCCCATTCAGCGATAGCCTTGTCGATCTGTCCCTTCGCGAGATACTTCTGAGCTTCCTTTATTATCAGCATCTTGTCGGTCATGCTTACTATGAAAGTATCATAATCGGCAAAATGTGTCAATAAATTAAGCATTCTTAGTCCCCGACATCTCTAGCATTTCTCCCCGGCTGGGGGAGGAAACGAACCTTGACTTCGAGAGAATCTCTTGGATAAGATAACTACCTGAGGACTTGATGACGGTCGTGATAGGTTGTGACCATGCCGGTTTGGAGCTTAAACTCGAGATAATTTCCCTTCTCAAAGAGATCGGGGTGGATTGTCTTGATTCGGGTACTGACAGCCTTCAATCTGTCGATTATCCTGACTTCGGAGAGAGGGTCTCCGACGCGGTCAGTTCGGGTAAGTTCGAGAGGGGAATCCTCATCTGCGGTACGGGAATCGGCATGTCGATCGTGGCGAATAAATTCCCGAATATTCGGGCGTCACTCTGCAACGACCTGTTCGCCGCGAAGATGAGCAGACTTCACAACGATGCAAACATGCTCGTCATCGGAGGCAGGATTGTGGGGAAAGACCTTGCCAGAGAGATTGTGCGGGTGTGGTTTTCAACTCCCTTTGAGGGGGGGAGACACCTGAGGAGACTGGATAAGATAAGGCAGATAGAGGAAAGGATGAGAGGAATAGGAGATGGAGCGGGAAGAACTGCGAATTGTTGACCCTGAAGTGTATGACGCTATCCTGAAGGAGAAGAACAGGGAAAGAGATAAGATTGTCCTGATAGCTTCCGAGAATTATGTGAGCGATGCCGTCCTCGAGGCGCAGGGCTCGATTTTCACCAATAAGTACGCTGAAGGCTATCCCGGGAGGAGATACTACGGCGGATGTGAGTACGCTGACATTGTCGAAAACCTCGCTATTCGTAGGGCACAGGAGCTCTTTGGCGCAGAACATGTGAATGTGCAGCCTCATTCGGGCTCCCAGGCGAACATGGCCGTGTACTTTTCTGTCCTGAAGCCCGGCGATACGATCCTCGGCATGAGCCTGAACCAGGGCGGTCATCTTTCGCACGGCGCGAAAGTTAATTTTTCCGGCCTCATGTTCAAGAGTGTGACCTATGGCGTAGACCGGCACACCGGCCGCATCGATCTGGAAGAGGTGAGAAGGCTTGCTCGAGAGCATAAACCGCAGATGATCGTTGTCGGTGCCAGCGCGTATTCGAGGATACTCGATTTCGAGACGTTCTCTGGTATCGCGGAGGAGGCGGGAGCCCTCTTGATGGCTGATATAGCCCATATAGCCGGTCTGATCGGAGCGGGGGTCCATCCGTCCCCGATACCCTATGCGGACTTTGTCACGACAACCACCCACAAGACCCTCCGGGGACCCCGCGGGGGGATGATTATGTGCAAGGCCGGATACGGCAAAGCGATCGACAAGATGATCTTCCCCGGGATACAGGGAGGGCCGCTTGTTCATGTGATGGCCGCAAAGGCCGTTGCTCTCAGGGAGGCTTTGAGCCCCGCATTCAAGGAGTATCAGATCCAGGTGGTAAGAAATGCGCAGAAGCTCGCTGAGGCGATGATCGGGAGGGGATTTAAAATCATATCGGGAGGGACGGAAAACCATCTCATGCTCGTCGACCTGACCGATAAGAATATAACGGGGAAAGAGGCTGAGGAGGCCCTTGACTTGTCGGGCATCACCGTGAACAAGAACGCCATCCCTTACGATTCTCGGCCTCCCGCAGTGACCAGCGGCATAAGGCTCGGGACCCCCTGCGTGACGACACGGGGGATGAAAGAGTCGGAAATGGTCGAGATAGCATCTATCATCGCGGAGGTCTTGGAGAATAGAAAGAATCCTGACGAAGTGAAGCGCCTCAATCAGCGGGTCAAGACCCTCTGCATGAAATTCCCCATATACGGATGAAGTGTCCTTTCTGTGGAAATCTCGAAGACCGGGTTATAGATTCCCGCACATCCAAAGAGGGAGACGCAATACGGAGGAGACGTGAATGTCTCAAATGCTCGAAGCGTTTCACTTCCTATGAGCGTGTCGACGACGTCGTTCCGATGGTCATCAAGAAGGACAGCATGCGGCAGTCCTTTGATCGGTCCAAAGTCCTGAGCGGTCTCAAGAAGGCGTGCGAAAAGAGACCGATAAGCGTCGAGGCGCTTGAGGCGATCGTGGATTCGATCGAGAAGAAACTCATCGGCATGGGGGTGAAGGAAGTCCCCAGCGCCTGGATAGGCCAAGAGGTCATGAATTCACTGAAGGAAACCGACAAAGTCGCTTACGTGCGGTTCGCTTCCGTATATCGTCAGTTCAAGGATATCAATGAATTGCTCGATGAGGTAAAGAACCTCTTCGAACACGGTTCACCTTCCGAATAGAGAATCGTCTCCCGAAAGCTCACGGAGACATCAATAAAGAATCCTCGACAGGGAACGTATGAGGTCACTTCCTCTTGAACATTTTTTTCAGATCATCGAGAGAGAAGAAGAGCCGTGTCGGCCGGCCATGAGGACATTGATCGGGATGTTCCGTTTTTTCGAGGTCGCTGAGGAGCCGCTGAACCTCTTCGCTGCTGAGTATCTCTTTCCCCCGCACCGATGCGTGACAGGATATCCTTGCAGCGATGGTCTCTCTTAAGGAACTGTCAGGTCTTACCCCCTCTATGAGTGATGCCGCAACATCCGAAAGTATCCCCCGCATGTCCGATTCTTTCAGGGCTTCGGGAAGGCTCCGGATGAGGAGCGTGTTGTGTCCGAAATCATCCACCTCTATGCCCATTTCATCGAGAAGGTCCGTATTCTCGAGAATTATCCTGTATTCCTTATGGGAGAGCATCACCTGCTTTGGAAAGAGAAGGTGATGAGAAGCAGGAGCGATTCCCTTGAGGAAATGTTCATAGAGTATCCTCTCGTGGGCTGCATGGTGGTCCAGGAGCGTGAGACCGCCCTTGCCCGCCATGGCGATGAATGTGTCACCGAGATAAATGAACGGCAGGGACGCTTGATACGGGAGCGCCGAGCCTTCGGAAAAATGTCTGTCCGGCTGCATTGGTGGAATGTAGCGTGAAGGCGCCGACGGTTCCATCTGCCGGATGTTATGACCGAAGGGTCTTTCAAAACCAGGCCGATCAGGTATCTCTCGAAAGGAGGTGACGTATTCGGTCCTTTCCTTTCTCAGGGCTTCCCTGATGCGGCCGGCGACAAAGCGGTGCATCTCATCCTTGTTTTCGAACCTCACCTCACGTTTTGCGGGGTGGACATTGAAGTCGATCTTTTTCGGATTCATATCGATGAAAAGGAAAAAGACAGGATGTCTGGCCTGCGGGAGTATCCCCTCGTAAGCCTGATAGAGCGCGTGAGAGACCGTCTGGTCTTTCACCGGACGCCTGTTTATGAAGATGTATTGATGTGTCTTGCTGTTTCGGTAATTTTCCCCTTTTGTGACGAAGGCAGTCATCGTCGTCCCCTCCGACTCGGCATGGATTTCCGATAATCCCTCGACGAAATCAAGGCCATAGACCTGGGTTATCCTCTCCCTCGGACCCGAGGCCCTGCTCAGGTTCATAGTTTCCTGGTTTTCGGTGAGGAGCCGAAATGCGATGTCTTCATGGGAAAGGGCCTCCTTTGTCACGGAATCGATGATATGATAAAGTTCCGTACCGTCTGACTTGAGGAATTTCTTTCTGGCTGGTGTGTTGAAAAAGAGGTCGCGCACCTCCACGGATGTGCCGCGGGCAGGGAAGTCTCGCGTCTCCGTGACCTCACCGCCCTGAACCTCAATCAGCCTGCCCGAAGGGGAATCCTTAAGCCCCGTCACGATCTTCATCTTTGAAACGGATGCTATAGATGGAAGGGCCTCGCCCCTGAAGCCCATCGTTGTGATGTGAAACAAGTCTTCCTCGTTGCGAAGCTTGGATGTCGCATGGGGATGCAGGCAGAAGAGGGCGTCTTCCCTGTCCATGCCGGTGCCGTTATCGGTCACCCTTACGAGTCCCTTGCCCCCGCGGAGCACCTCCACCCTGATATCCGTGCTCCCCGCATCGATCGAATTCTCGATTAGTTCCTTAACTACTGAAGCCGGTCTCTCGATCACCTCACCGGCAGCAATTTTGTTGCGCAATTCGACAGGCAGGACCTTAATCTCAGGCATGTGACATTGTAAGATTAGTGAGACGGTCAGGTCAAGGATGCGAAACGGGTCACGAAAGAGAGCGAGGGGAAGGCCGTCGCTTGGGATTCATGAATTATCCGGGCCGTAAGGAAGGCGAGATATTGATTATTTACAAATCAATTGGTTATTGTAATTTTGCTGTCACCTCTTTTTCTCCGGAGGCTTTATGGATATAAAGAAGTACGTGTATGATCTGGCTGCCGATGCGAGGGCCGGTGCCAGGTCTCTCGCAAAGGCGTCCTCAGCCCAAAAGAATCTTGCGCTCGGGAAGATGGCCGAGGAACTCAAGAAGAAATCGTCCGAGCTTATCACCGAAAATAAGAAGGATATTGATTACGCCGGGAAGAAAGGGCTTTCGAAGGCTCTTATCGATAGGCTTACCCTGAACGAGAAGCGGATCGGCGAGATGGGACAAGGACTCGCTGAGGTTGTGCAGCTGCCTGATCCGGCAGGCGAGATAATGAGGATGTGGAAGAGGCCGAATGGCATGACTGTCGGCAGGATGCGTGTTCCCATAGGCGTAATAGGCATAATCTATGAGTCGAGACCGAACGTCACCGTTGACGCGACGAGTCTCTGCCTCAAGGCCGGTAATGCCGTCATCTTGCGCGGCGGCTCCGAGGCGATCCATTCGAACAGGGCGATCGTCAAGGTATTGAGGGGCGTGGCAAAAGAGTGCGGGCTTCACGAAGGAGCGATAACCTTCATGGATATCACTGAACGGGACGCCGTCACGGAGATGCTGAAACTCGAAGGCATGATCGACCTCATCATTCCGAGAGGCGGTGAGGGTCTTATCCGGACCGTGACGGAGAATTCGCGCATTCCGGTTCTCAAGCACTACAAAGGGGTCTGCCATGTCTTCGTCGACAGGGACGCGGATTTAAGCATGGCGGAAGAGATATGCTTTAATGCGAAGGTCCAGAGACCGGGCACGTGCAATGCGATGGAGACGATGCTCGTCGATGAGGCGATTGCGGGTGAATTCTTGCCGAAGATGCTCAAGAGGTTTGAGGATGCAGGGGTGGCGCTGAAGGGTTGTCCCAGGACGCGCTCTCTCTTTCCGCATTTAATGGAAATTAAAGACGAGGATTATTATCGGGAATACCTCGATCTGGTCTTGAACGTGAAGATTGTCCGGGACATGGATGATGCCATGGATCACATAGCCCGATACGGTTCGTCACATTCCGATTCTGTCGTCACCATGAACTATGAGAGGGCGATGCGGTTTTTGGCCGAAGTCGATTCATCGGCGGTCCTTGTGAACGCATCGACAAGGCTCAATGACGGTTACCAGTTCGGTCTCGGAGCGGAGATAGGCATTTCGACCGACAAGATACATGCGAGGGGCCCTATGGGTCTGGAGGAGCTCACCTGCAGCAAGTTTATCGTTTTCGGAAGCGGTCAGCTGAGGGAATAGGGCCGGAGAAAATGCATGAAGACAGCGGAACGCGAGTCTCAAAATTTTTCGGCCTGCCTGTCCGCTCTCCAAGATACCCCCGTTACAACGGTGTTATTCTTGTAGGCAAGGTTAGGCAGGAGTGATCGCACTCATATCCTCTATCCCCGAAGAAGGAAAGCATCTCATCACGCAACTCAGAAAGAATTCCGCCATCGGCGGAAAAGCACTCTTCCGGGGTCAGTTATGGGGCAGAGAGATTGCTTATATCACTTCCGGCATCGGCAAAACGAATGCAGCACATGCGACAACCCTCCTTCTCGAAAGGCTTTCGCCTGATCTCGTTATCCTCTTCGGGATTGGCGGTGCTTATCCTGCCGGGGGGCTTTCGATTGGGGACATGGCGGTGGCGGAGAAAGAGATCTATGGCGACGAAGGTGTTCTCGTCAGGGAAGGTTTTCGAGGGGCAGAGGATATCGGTATCCCCCTTTTGAGAAAAGGCAGGAAGAAATTCTTCAACGAATTCCCCTTAGACAGGAGATTTCTTAAGAAGGCGGTCAAGTGTTCCGCTCGGGTCGCTCACGTACGGTCAGGTCCGTTTGTCACCGTCTCGACGTGCACCGGCACCCGCGAAAGGGCACTCGAGCTCAAGGAGAGATTCGGTGCCGTCTGTGAGAACATGGAAGGCGCTTCGGTAGCGCAGATTTGCATGCTCTACGGGATATCGATGGTCGAAATGCGGGGCATAAGCAATATTGTGGAGGACCGAGACAAAAGCAAATGGAATATAAGGCTCGCAGCCGAAAACTGCCAGGGGGCGGTTCAGGAGTTATTGAAAGGGCTCTAGTGCCTGTCCTAAATCTCTATCGCCTGAATTATTTTTCCCACCTCTCGTAAAAGACAATCTCGCTCAGCGGTTTCCTCGGAGGACCAGCGGTCTTTTCTTCCAATGGATACCCCATCGGGAAGAGACCTACCACCCGAATGTGTGAAGGGATATCGAGGAGGTTGCGGACTCCCTCCTCATTGAAGACCCCTACAAAAACGGTCCCGAGTCCGACATCCCGCGCGGCGAGCATGAGGTTCTGGGCCGCTATCCCTATGTCCGTCATGTAATAAGACTGTTCCCAGAGAACTCCCGATTGAGAAGGATCAGCAGAGGCAACGATCACAGCTGGTGCTTCGGCGATCCCCTTTCTTGCAGGGTTCGCCTTATACCCGAGCGGTCCGAAAAAAGACTCGACGTACGAGAGCTCACTGAGTTTCATCCGTGCCGAGGCATCCCTGACGACGATGAACCTCCAACATTGGCGGTTTGCCCACGATGGGGCCTGGCGAACGGCTTCGAGTACGGCTGTGAGTTTTTCTTCTTCGATCGGCCTGTCAGTGAACCTGCGAACGCTCCTCCGCGTTCTTATCGCCTCAAAAGTTTCCATGGTCGCCTCCCTTGTCGTGTTCGTGATGGCTATGTCAAGATGATTATAATATGGAAGGGGACAAAAGACCATCATGAAAAGCAGGCGCATCCTGTTCATAGGAGATTCACTCATCGCATTCTTCGACTGGCAGTCGAGGTTCCCCGACCATGAGATTCTGAACCTCGGGATCGGAGGAGAAACCGTTGAGGGCCTTCTTTCAAGGGTTGAACGAATTATCCGGGGACTGAAATCCCCGGACCTTATCTTTGTGATGATAGGCATCAACAATATCGCAATGGAAGAATTCGATTTTTCTGATTCTTACCGGAAAATCATCAAGAAGCTCTCGGCCGCGTATCCCCGCGCACGTATATACATCCAGAGTATATTGCCGACACTGCTGGAGTGGATATCGAATGATTCTATCAGGCGTGTTAATGATTTACTTCAGGAAGTCGCACGTGAGACAAGAGCCGCATATATCGATATTTCAGGCCGGTTTGTCGGTTTGGAGGGCAACCCGGTGGAAGGTTTTTTCCTTTCCGACGGGACACACCTTAGCCCTGAGGGGTATGCTGTCTGGGCTGAAAAGCTCGAGGAGATAATCGGTGGGTGAGCCCTTACAAAACGTTGACCATAGATGGGTTCCCTTGAGGTATTTGTGAATTTGCGGCAAGCAATTTTTCGCGTTATATTATAGATAAGTGGCGTGTCCTTTGCCTAATCGGGAGGCACGCAAAAAAGGGAGGACGTGAATGGTCACTTGAATGTAGGAGGAGGTGCACCATGAAAATCTCGAGTCTTTTATTTCTCGTTCTGCTGTCTGCCCTCTGTGTTTTTGCCGAAGGTTCCTATGCCGCGACTGTCGATGTATCGATAATAAACTTTTCGTTTCAGCCTCAGGCGGTCTCCGTTACTGTCGGCGACACCGTGCGCTGGACAAACAACGATAGCGGATTTTATGGAGGTCCAATATTGCACTCAACCACGAGCGGGACATCCTGTATTTCTAATAGAATCTGGGATTCTGGCCTTCTGACGTCCGGACAGGCATTTTCATTCACCTTTACCCAACCCGGGGTATACCCGTACTTCTGCTCGATCCACTGTTTCGTCGGCACGGTTACGGTGAATGCCGCTGCAGCAGTCCCGTTGCCGGTGGGCCAGCCGATATTCCCCTATCCTCCGGTAGGCACTCCTGTGGTAAGCACGACGCCTTCCGTGGCTAATCCGGTGGGCATCGGCGCTCTCGCTCAGGGGGGACCGGTGCTTACCGTTCAGCTTGACATCGCGCAGTTTGCGGGCCCTGTCGATATCTATGCCGCGGTTATGGTAACCACGAACCCCCAGATCATCAGTAACGTCAAGCCTGACCTTACCTTTCAGGCTTTCACGGTTCAGCAGGTCCTGCAGGCGCTCGCGACGGGTCAACCACCGGCCGGTGCAGTGCCGCTTATGGCAAATGTGACGACGGCGGTAAACACGACGCTCTTTGCCGGAATTCCTGTATCGAGTCTTTCTCCGGGCACATACACGCTCTTTCTCCTCGTAACGCTCCCGGGGAACCTGAGCAACTTTTACCTCTGGGAAACGACATTTACTATTTGATTTGCGGGACAGGAGGATTTTCATCGCAAAGAGGCGATAGTAACGTTGACCGCTGCTTGAGGGAATATTGCACAGAATGCGTTTCGCGATATAATTCTTGTATGAGGCAGGTTCCTTTTGGATTGCACGGAAAGGAACGGGTATTATCATGATTTTTTGCCTGTCGGAGGTGTAAGATGAAGAAGTCATATCTCTTCTGGGTAACGATAATTTGTCTGTGCCTTTCGGGGGCTGGCGCCCATGCTGCAAACTTTAATGTGTCGATACAGGATTTCCAATTTGTGCCTCCCACCCTCACCATTACTGTTGGAGACTCCGTCACATGGACGAACAACGGGGCATTTTCGCACTCAAGCGTGAGCGGGCCGAATTGCACTGCCAATGGAATATGGAATTCAGGAATCTTGAACCCGGGAGGAGTCTTTCAGCGCACCTTTACGTCTCCAGGGACTTTCCCCTATTTTTGCATCGTAGATTCGCATTGTGCGAGTTTCGGCATGCAAGGAACAATCACGGTGAATACGGCTGCTGCTGCAATCCCGTTGCCGGTGGGTCAGCAAATCTTCCCCTATCCGCCGGTGGTGACCCCTGTTGTGAGTTTAACCCCTTCTCTGGCTAATCCTGTGGGTATCGGCCCTCTGGCCCAGGGGGGAGCTGTGCTTACCGTTCAACTTGACATCGCTCAGTTTGCCGGCCCCGTCGATATGTATGCCGCATACATGGTATCTACAAACCCCCAGGTTATCATTAATGTTATGCCTAATCTGAGCTTTCAGCCCTTCACGATTCAGCAGGTCCTGCAGGCGCTCGCGACTGGGCAACCCCCTGCCGGGGCGGTGCCATTTATGTCAGGCGTGACCACAGCGGTAAATACGACGCTCTTTGCCGGAATTCCCGTATCGAGTCTTCCTCCTGGCACATATACACTCTTTCTCCTCGTGACGTTCCCGGGGAACCTGAGCAACTTTTACCTCTGGGAAACGACCTTTACCATTTGATTTTCAGGACTAGCGCGCTTCACCATCTGACAGGACGGGAAGCATGAGAGCCTTGCGCTTCCCGTCTATTGATGTGCCGCAGAAGTCCCAGAGAATGCCGCTTGTGTTTGTCCCGCTGGAGAATGCATTATAAAAGAAACGATATGAGAGCCGCAGAAGAATCTGGAAGGGAGATCAGGTCGTAAATGTCACGGAGAAATTCGTCAGTCTCCAAGGCGGGCCGGATCGGCAATTTGTGCATCCCGTGAACCTTACCCTCGGCTACTCGCCCTGTCCCAACGATACGTTTATCTTCTATGCCCTTGTCCATCAGAAGATAGATACCGGTAACTTGAGGCTGCGGGAAGTCCTCCTCGATGTCGAGACGCTGAACCGGAAGGCATTGAGGGCCGAGTTCGATATCACAAAGGTCTCGTTTCACGCTTACGGCCATCTCAGGGACGCCTATTCCCTGCTCTCCTCGGGCAGCGCGCTCGGGCGGGGTTGCGGTCCCCTGATCGTGGCAAGATCAAGAACCTCCACCAAAGACCTGAGGGGATTGAAGGTGGCGATCCCGGGCAGACTCACAACCGCCTATCTCCTCCTTCAGCTTTATGACCCCGCGATGACCGGGAATATTGTGGTCATGCCCTTTGACAGGATTCTCGATTCGGTTCAGCGCGGCGATGTCGACGCCGGCCTCATCATTCATGAGTCCCGGTTCACCTATCAAGACCACGGACTCTTTGAGGTTGAGGACCTCGGGAGATGGTGGGAGGGTGAGACAGGGTTGCCGATCCCGCTCGGCTGTATCATCG
>DASPUT010000180.1 GCA_035622735.1 Thermodesulfovibrionales bacterium
GAATAAAGGAGGAGAGATGGCGAAGGCAAAATTTGAGAGGACGAAGCCACATTGCAATGTAGGGACGATAGGGCATGTAGATCATGGGAAGACGACATTGACGGCGGCGATAACGAAGGTACTGGCATTTAAGGGGCAGGCGACGTACCGAGCGTATGACAGTATAGATAATGCGCCTGAGGAGAAGGCGAGGGGGATAACGATAGCGACGGCGCATGTAGAGTATGAGACGGAGAAGCGGCATTATGCGCATGTAGACTGTCCTGGTCATGCTGACTATGTAAAGAACATGATAACGGGAGCGGCGCAGATGGACGGTGCGATTTTGGTGGTGAGTGCAGCGGACGGGCCGATGCCGCAGACGAGGGAGCACATATTGTTGGCGAGGCAGGTAGGGGTACCGTACATAGTGGTGTACATGAACAAGACGGACATGGTGGATGATCCTGAGTTGTTGGACCTGGTGGAGCTGGAAGTGAGGGAGTTGTTGTCGAAGTATCAGTTTCCCGGGGACAAGATACCGATTGTGAAGGGGAGTGCGCTGAAGGCGTTGGAGAGTGGGGCGACGGAACAGGGGGCGCCTGAGTACAAGAGCATATTGGAGCTGATGGAGGCGGTGGACAGTTATATACCGACACCGGAGCGGCCGATAGACAAGCCGTTTTTGATGCCGATAGAGGATGTATTCAGCATATCGGGTCGAGGGACGGTGGTAACGGGAAGGGTAGAGCGGGGGATCGTAAAGGTAGGTGAGGAAGTAGAGATAGTAGGGTTGGGGGAGACGAGGAAGACGGTGGCGACCGGGGTAGAGATGTTCAGGAAGCTGCTTGATGAGGGAAGGGCAGGGGATAACATAGGGGTATTGCTGAGGGGGATAGGGAAGGAAGAGGTAGAGCGGGGGCAGGTGTTGGCGAAGCCTGGGAGCATAACGCCGCATACGAAGTTCAAGGGGGAGGTATACATATTGACGAAGGAGGAGGGGGGTCGGCACACGCCGTTTTTTAATGGATACCGGCCGCAGTTTTACTTCAGGACGACGGACGTAACGGGGGTAGCGCATCTGCCTGAGGGGGTGGAGATGGTGATGCCGGGAGACAACATCAGTGTAAGGGTGGAGTTGATAGCGCCGATAGCGATGGAGAAGGAATTGCGGTTTGCGATCAGGGAAGGCGGAAGGACGGTGGGAGCCGGAGTCGTGACCGAGGTGCTGGAGTAACCTGTTAAATAAGAGTTTTTGAGGTATAGAGAGAGAACCATGAATCAGAAAATAAGAATTAAGCTGAAGGCCTATGACCACAGGATCCTGGATCAGTCGGTGAAGGAGATCGTAGACACGGCTCAGAGGACGGGAGCGCGGATAGCCGGGCCGGTTCCTCTCCCCACGAGGATCAGTAAAGTGACCGTCCTGAGATCTCCCCACGTCGACAAGAAGTCAAGGGAGCAATTTGAGATAAGAACTCACAAGAGGCTCATCGATATTTACGACCCGACACCCCAGACCGTTGATGCACTCATGAAACTCGAGCTTGCCGCCGGTGTTGATGTGGAGATAAAACTATGACAGGGATACTCGGCAGGAAACTCGGCATGACCCAGATATTTGAGAGTGACGGGAGAGCGATCCCTGTTACCGTCGTAGAGGCCGGCCCTTGCTGCGTGATTCAGGTAAAGACTCTCGATAACGACGGCTATGAAGCGGTCAAGGTCGGGTTCTCCGAGATACGGAAGACGAAGAAGGTGAACAAGGCGATGGCCGGCACATTCAAGAAGGCAGGGACAAAGCCCTATAAGATCATAAAAGAGTTCAAGATGGGAAACCTCAAGGTCGGCGAGTTCGTCACAGCGGAAATGTTCGTCAAGGGAGACAGGGTCAAGGTTTCGGGAATCTCAAAGGGCAAGGGATTTCAGGGTGTGATGAAACGGCATAACTACGCGGGCGGTCCCGGTTCTCATGGTTCCATGTTCAACCGTGCACCCGGATCGATCGGAGCAAGCTCTTATCCCTCGAGGGTATGGAAGAATAAGGGATTGCCGGGACACATGGGCAGCGAAATGATTACCGTGAAGAACCTCACAGTGGTCGATGTGAAGCCTGAGCAAAATCTTCTTTTGATCAAAGGTGCGGTGCCGGGCGGAGACGGCGCATACCTCGAGATCGAGAAGGGAGATTGAGATGCCTGATATAGAGCTGAAGGATACCAGTAATAAGGTCAAAGGAACGGTCAGCCTTCCCGAGGAGATGTTCGGGTTCGGCGAAAGAAAGGACATTTTGCATGCCTCTGTCGTAACGTATCTGGCGAACCAGAGGCAGGGCACCCACGCGACGAAGACGAAGGGGCTGGTGAGCGGCGGCGGCAAGAAACCATGGAAGCAGAAACACACGGGAAGGGCCCGCGCGGGAAGCAGCAGGTCCCCGCTCTGGAGAAAGGGAGGAACGGTCTTCGGACCTCAGCCCAGGGATTATGCTCTTAAGCTGCCGAGAAGCCTGAAAAGGAGGGCATTGGCGGAGGCATTGTCTGCCAAACTTACGGGCGGCGAAATCATGGTCGTCGAATCAATTACGGTAGATAAGCCGAAAACGAAGACGATGGTAGAAGTCCTCAGAAACCTCGGACTTGACGGGAAGAGCGTTCTCATTGTTATTCCCGGAAAGGATCATAATATCCTCCTCGCTTCCCGCAACATTCCGCGAGTGGATGTCGAAAGAGTTACCAATCTCAACTCCTATCAGATCCTCACCCATGACAGGATTCTCATGACGAGAGACGCTGTCAGCACCATGACAGAGGTATGCAAGCAATGAAAAGTATCTATACGGTAATCAAGAGGCCGCTGTTTACGGAAAAGGGAGCGATGCTCAAGGAAGGGGAGAATAAGGTCCTTGTTGAGGTCGCAATCGGGGCCAACAAGCTCGATATCAAGAAGGCCGTTGAGGAAATTTTCAAGGTGAAGGTCGAAAAGGTTGCGACCGTCACTACGGACGGGAAATGGAAGAGGTACGGTAAGTCTATCGGTAAGAGACCGGACAGAAAGAAAGCTATCATAACCCTGAAGAAGGGCGAAAAACTTGATTTCATCGAGGGTGCATAATGGCAGTTAAAAAATATAATCCAACATCTCCGGGTACGCGATTTCAGTCGGTATCCGATTTTGAAGAGATCACCGCGAAAGAGCCGCATCGGCCTCTGCTCAAGGCCCTAAAGAAGACAGGCGGCAGGAACAATAAGGGACGTGTCACCGCATGGCAAAGAGGCGGCGGCAATAAGAGACGTTACCGGATGATTGATTTCAAGAGGAATAAGCACAATGTTCCTGCTGAAGTCGAGACCATAGAATACGACCCCAACAGGTCGGCGAGGATAGCCCTCCTCAAATACCGTGATGGCGAGAGGAAATACATTATAGCGCCTCTCGGCATGAAAGTGGGTGAAGAGATTCTTTCAGGGCCGGGGGTGGAGATTAAGATAGGCAATGCCCTGCCTCTCAAGGAGATACCCCTCGGCACGTTCATCCATAACATAGAACTGCGGGCGGGCGAAGGCGCAAAACTTGCGAGAAGTGCCGGATCGTCGGCTCAGCTCATCGCGAAGGCTGAGGACTATTGCCACGTGAAGCTGTCGTCAGGTGAGGTGAGGCTCATCCCGCCTGCCTGTAAGGCTACTGTCGGCCAGGTGAGTTACCCTGACCGTGAGAACATCTCCCTCGGAAAGGCAGGAAGGGTTCGGTGGCTCGGCAAGAGACCTCACGTAAGGGGCGTTGCGATGAATCCTGTGGACCATCCTCTCGGCGGCGGGGAAGGCAGGAGTTCGGGAGGCAGGCCTGCATGTTCGCCGTG
>DASPUT010000181.1 GCA_035622735.1 Thermodesulfovibrionales bacterium
TCATAACAGGCTTTTTTACCAAAATCGAAACGCTTCTCCCTTTGCTCGGGGGCCATGCCGAATTCTTCCTCATCAAAATAAACGGCATGAACGAGGACGATTCTACCCCCGTGTCTTCTTATCCAGTTTGAAGATTCTATGACCGCCGCCTTGCTCGACTCAGAGCCGTCGAAACCGACAACGATAGTTTCGTACATATCCTTCGCGCGCTTGCCGACCTCGATATTCGGCCGCTCGTTTACGTAGCTTAGCTCGATGTTCCGGGGGGATATTGCTTCCTGTCGCATGTTAATGGGCACCTCCGCCTTTCCTGAATACCATGCCGACACCGAACCCTGCGCCGAGGGCAGCAAGTATGGATATCATCCCATACAAACTCCCGTTATTTTTCGCCATCCCGGCCAAAGACTTGACGATGCCTACCTGCTCAACGAGAACGCTCGCCTCAGCAGTCTCGATGACCTTCTTGTCTTTCACCGCGTAGACCGTAACGGTATACCTGCCCGGAGGTGCCTGATACGGCCACTCATTCAGTATGTAATAATTCTGCTTCCCGTCTTTTTCTGTGCGGGCAATGTTCCCGGATGACCGGGAGTAGAGTTTTGAAGATTCCTTGAATCTTACGAACTCCTGAAACCACTTCGCTTTCTCATTCTCATCGACTGCCGGCTCCATGTCGACGTGCCTCTGAAGGGCCTCATACCCGATCGTATACTTGAGCATCTCCTCTCTGCTCAAGACGTCCTCTATCTTCCTCGTGCTGTCCAGATAATAGAGCGCTGGCGCATGTTCGAATCGTAACGTCCCGACGTTCATCCAGAGAAACCCTGCGACCTTTCCTTTCTTACGCAGTGCCTGGTGTCCGTCGGGAGAGGTGATCTTGATAACGAGATCGGTAGCCGGGTCTGATGTTCCACGGATACTCACTGCGCTTCCGTGATAAAAGAAGTCTATGTTGATATGGTCGTGGTTTGCTGTCGCAGTGAGTTCGGCAGACACCCCGCTCTGAAATAGGGACAGTAACCCAAGGATTGTGCCAGTGGTAATCACGAGCGTCTTCGCGACAAATTCTCTGATTCTCATTAATGTCCTCCTCCCTGTGCTAAGAGCAATGACGGACTTAGCGTGAGTTCAAAAATGATCTTGACGGTCACCAGAAGTACTATGACCGCAAGGATTACCTTGAGCTGTTCACCCTTGAGTTTCCTGCCGAAAACCGCCCCGACCTGGGCACCGATCGTCGAGCCGAGCAATAAGAGTACCGCAAGGATAAAATCGACGCTGTGATTCGTATATGCCTGGAGAAACGTCACCTCTATACAATTGAAGAGTATCTGGAAGAGACTCGTACCCACGACGACATGCATCGGCATCCTCAGGATATAGACCATGACCGGAACCATGAGGAAGCCGCCGCCGACCCCCATAATCGCAGCGAGGACCCCGACAAAACAACCGAAGATGAGGGGAACGAGAGCGGAATGTGTTACGCCTGACTTTTCGAAGTGGGTCTGCAGAGGGAGAGATTTCAGGAATTTCACCATACTCGATTCCTTACTTGTCTTGACCTCTTCGGTCTTCTTCTTCCTCATGCTCGCGAGGCTCTCAAAGAACATATAGGTGCCGACGATTCCGAGCATCAGGACATAGGTCATCTTTATCACAAAATCGGCATTCCCCGTCGCTTTCAGAATTTTTATAGCCTGGACCCCGAGGAGTCCTCCGATGAAACCCCCTATGAGGAGATAGAGCCCCATCTTGAAATCCACATTGCCGACCTTCCAATGAGCATAGGTACCGGATGTCGATGCCGCAACGATCTGATTCGAGTCAGTCGCAGCAGCCACCGTTGAAGGTATGCCAAACATGATCAGGAGCGGAGTCATAAGAAAACCGCCCCCCACGCCGAACAGACCCGAGAGGAGGCCGACCGCCAGGCCGAGCCCCACGGGGATTAAGACATTAATGCTTGTCAATGCAACAGGTAAATAGAGATACATCTAAACTCCTCCTTTCTTATTGTCAGGCGACATGTGTCTGCTTGGCCATGGTCACAATAGGTCGTGATGCGGTCTTTACGAGCCTGTTCAGTACCTTTGCATTCACATTGTCATCATGGGTGACGCTCGGGCTTAGCAGTACCATGTCTATCTTCGTGTTCTGCCTAAGGACATTCTTTATCGCGGAGACTACGTCTCCTGCGGCGGTACTCACATCGACAAGAACTCCTAAGGTGCCGCACTCTGCCTTGAGCGCTGCCAGTCTCTTATCGAAGTCTTCATTCTTCTTTTCATAATCTTCACGAATCAGCTCTCTCGCCGTCTTGGGCTCATCGGCCTCAGCGAAGGTAATCGCCGTCATTAAGTCCTCGAATTTTTCGAGAGCCTTTCTCCTAAGAATCATCAATATTTCTATGCCGTCATTCATCGTCTTCGCGAGCTCCACGGCATAGGAGAAGCCGTCATCAAGAGTCTCATCATGGTACGTTACAAACAAAAGCTGCTTTCCCTTCATCGTCTCCTCCTCGTCTTCTACGCTCCGACTACCAGTACAGGACACGGCGCCTGATTAATAACCTTTTCAATGACATTCTTCCCGAATATCTTTCGGAACCAGTTCGTCTTATTCGATCCCATAATAATGAGATCACATCGTTCATCTTCCGCCACCTCGAGGATCTTTTCGTGGATCTCGCCCTCTTCAACGCGTGTTTTGACGAGGGCGCCTTCAGCCTTTGCCCTCTTGTCTAATTCGACTGCGTCCTTCCTCGCTCCATTGTCAAGGACGTCAGCGATATTCTTGATCCCGGTAAGATTAAGCTCCCCATCTTGGGGGGGAACTACCTTTACTAGGGTAACCCAGCACTTTTCGTCCTGAGCAAGTCTCAATCCTTCATGAAGGGCATCATGAGAACCGTTTAGCGCTATAAGAATCTTCCTGTAACCTTTCATCTCGGCCTCCTTTTTCGAAATCTGTATACATTAGAGCAAAGCCGATGCCAGGATATATCTCACTGTTTTATAAGGATATTTAAACTTTTGCCGAAATTTCATATGTTTCAAATTTGAACAGGCCTGAACAAATCGAATCTATAATCACCAACACCACTATGAGGTCAAAGAACCTCAAACCCGTTTATGACGTGGAGATGCGGGGACTGATTGACTAAAATCCCTGAAGAGCTGACTCATACCGGCCCGTTTCAATTTTGAACACATCAAACTCCCTATTGGGAATTCTGCAGAAGTGAGGGCGTCATCGTGGCTTTTCTTGAAAAAGATCCAGAAAGGAAGAGGCCGGGATAACAGATGGAGGAGGATTCTTTAGGGCTCACCACATGGAGTGAGTCTTAAGAGGGAGTGTTTGAAAATGGAAACCCGTCTGGCGCAAAAAAGAAGAAATCTGATAGACTGATGGAGTTTATGAA